>CAMNZV010000080.1 GCA_946575275.1 uncultured Clostridium sp.
TATTAAACATATATGTTTTGTTTTAAAAAAGGAGGGGTAATATCAATGTGCGAATTACTTGGAATTTATAGCAATAAAAATCTATCATTAAACAATCTACTTAAATCATTCTATGACCATGGAGATAAACATCCTCATGGTTGGGGTTTGTCATATTTTAATGAAGCTAAAGAAAATAATATTTATAAAGAAAGTGCTAATGCATCAAAATGTCCAATATTGAACTCTCTTTTATTAAATAAGCTTTATGGCAATATTGTCCTTGCTCACATTAGATATGCTAGTGTTGGAAATGTAAAAAAAGAAAATGCTCATCCATTTGTACTACCTGATAACCTAAATAATAAATGGACTCTAATTCATAATGGTACCATTTTTTCTGGTACTGAACTATTAAAATATACAAAAAATCAAAAGGGTGAAACTGATAGTGAAAGAATCCTTTTATATTTAATTGATGAAATAAATTCATTAATTAATAATCAATTAAATGAAATATCCCCTGAAGATATTTTCAAGGTTGTTGAGAAGGTTATTTATAATATTGCATATAGAAATAAATTGAATTTGCTAATTTATGATGGTAAATATTATTATGCTCATACCAATGAAAAAGAAACTTTATTTTATTCAAAGCACAATGATGCACTTTACTTTTCAACAACAAAGCTTAATAAATCTTTACATTGGGACAACCTACCCATAAATAGATTGCACGTTTTTTCTAGTAACCTTGAAGAAGTGTATACTGGTGCTAACCATGGCTTTGAATATATTAAATCAAAGCCAGGTGAGCATGATAAATTTTATATTTAGTTTATTCTTTTTTTAATAACTGGTGCGATAGATACAGCAATAATTATCTTAATTCCATCACCAACAATATAAGGCAACACCCCTATGGCTAATCCCTTAATAAAGGAAAGGTTTAATTGATAGGCAAGCCAAGCTGTACCAAAGCCGTAGGTAACTAATGTTCCAATTACCATCCCTACTACATACATGTATTTTTTGTTATTGTACTTTTCAATAAAAAAACCTGAAATTAATGCCATAAATATAAAGCCTATTAAATATCCACCTGTTGGACCTGCAAGTTTTGATAATCCCCCAGTAAAACCTGAAAATACTGGAATTCCTATAAATCCAATTAACATATATAATATTAAACTCATTGTCCCCTTTTTTAATCCAAGTAATATCACACTAAAATATATTGCTAAATTAGTTAATGATAGTGGTACTGGACTAAATGGTATTGGTATTGTAAAAGGGGCTACTATACATATTATTGCCGTCATTAACCCTATAAAAACCATATCTCTTACATTGCTCTTTTTTACTATATTATCCATATAAATTCTCCTCTTTTAAAGACTAAAGCCTAATTTATTAATCATTTTAATATCATCATCTATATTATTTCCTGATGTAGTTAATAAATCTCCAGTTATTGTTGCATTAGCACCTGACATAAACGCCCTTTCTCCACAATCCTTCATTGCATTTCTACCAGCTGCTAATCTAATTTTTGCTGTTGGATTTATAAACCTAAAAATAGCTATTGTTCTTAATATATCCTCTTCCGAAAGCTTTTCTTGGCTTTTGAGGGCTGTTCCTTCAATTGGTATTAAAACATTTATTGGAATTGACTCAACCTTAAGTTCTGACAAACTTACTGCCATATCTATTCTATCCTGAAAATCCTCCCCCATTCCAATTATTCCACCTGAACAAATGGACAGTCCAGCTTCCTTAGCTTCTTTTATAGATTTTATCTTATCTTCATAGGTATGTGTTGTACAGATTTCCTTAAAATATCTTTTAGATGTTTCAATATTTTCATGATATCTTGTAACCCCACTTTCCCTTAACTTTTGAAATTCTTTTTTTCTCAAAAGTCCATGGGAAGCACATAATTCTATATTTGAATTTTCCTTCATCTTCATATATACCCTTGATAACTTGTCTAAATCAGAACTACTTAACCCTCTGCCTGAAGTTACTATTGAATATCTATGAACTCCCTTAATTGAATGTTTTATACAATCCTTAACTATAATATCCTCATCTAATAATCCATATTCTTCTATGGCAGTTTTATTAGATTTGCTTTGTGCACAAAATTTGCAATCCTCCATGCAATTACCTTTTCTACCGTTTATTATAGAACAAAGTTCTATACTGTTTCCACATAGGTTATCTCTTATTAAATTAGCCCCAAAACAAAGTTCTTTTAGATTTGATGTTAGTAAAAATTCTAAATTGTCCCCTCTTTTTAGCCTCATGCCATTTATTATTTTTCTTGCTATATCCATATCTAGATTATCACCCCTTACTTATAATACAATTTACATATTATATTGTCAACCATATTTTTATATAAGGTTTACAATGTAGATATTAAAATTCCCCTACTCTTTATTTTTAATTAAAAATTCCTTTTCTAAATTCAGTAGCCTCTCTTTTACCTCAAGTCCATATTCATATCCAACTAAATTTCCCTTTGAACCTATTACTCTGTGGCAAGGTACAATTATCATAATACTATTTTTATTATTTGCATTGCCAACAGCCCTACTCCCCTTTGGATTTCCTATTGCCTTTGCAATTTCACCATAAGTTTTAGTTTCCCCATAAGGGATATCCAACAATGCTTTCCATACCTTATTCTGAAATTCTGTTCCATTGAATTTTAGAGGTACATCAAAAATTCTCCTTTTTCCCATAAAATAATCATTAAGCTGATTATAGGTTTCTCTTATAACTTTTGTTTCCTTAGTATTATTAATATTATTTTCAATATATACACCAGTGATATACCCATCCTCTTCCTCTATACAAAGGTTTCCAAGTATTGTTTTGTAATTAAATCTATTATTCAAAAAATTGACCCTCCAATACACAATTTAATTTTCTTTATTATATAACATATGGCACTATTAAACAAAGTTAATAGTGCCATTAAATAATCTAATTATATTTTTATCTAGAATTCATCAATTTCTCTACGCTTTATTAATCTACGTCTATACTTACTTCTAAAACCATGATTATCTGATATTTTCCCTATTTCTGCTACAATAGTAGGTAAAATTGATAATCCTATTGCTATTGCAAAATGCTTAAGACTTATTGTAACTACTCCAAAAATTGCTCCTATAAAAGGTACAAAAACTACTATTCCAAGAACTAATATCATGGCAATTGCACTATATAGCATTTGCATGTTGGATTTAATTGGAAATCTAAATATTGATTTACGGCTACGTACTGTAAATACATGTAATATTGAAGACCATCCTAATATTAAAAATGCCATACTTTGACCAATATCATGAGATGGAGAATAGGCACTTGAAATATTTGTGAATGTCCCAACATAATATCCAGCCCAAACAATAATTGAACATATTATAGTTTGTCTAGTAATAACACTAATTAAGCTTCCATTAAAGAATCCTTCATCTCTACCTATTGGTTTACGTTCCATAATACGTGGATCTGATTCTTCTTTTGCAAGAGTAATACCTGGAATACCATCACCTAATACATTTATTAAAAGTAGTAATACAGCTGTCAATGGAAATTGCCATCCTATTAATTGTGCACCAAGCATTATTATAATTTCTGATATATTACATACAATTAAGAAATAAATTGTTTTTCTAATATTTGAGAAAACATTACGTCCCTCATGTACTGCATCTACAATAGATGCAAAATTATCGTCTGTTAATACCATATCTGCTGCACCCTTGGCAACCTCAGTACCATTTTTTCCCATGGCAATCCCTACATCAGCTGCCTTTAATGCCGGTGCATCGTTAACTCCATCACCGGTCATGGCAACAACCTCTTCATTTTCCTGCCATGCTTCTACTATTCTAATTTTATCTTCTGGTGTTACCCTTGCATAAACTGAATATTCACGAACTGAATTACAAAGTTCATCATCACTCATATCAGCTAATTCTTTACCTGTAATAACCTTTTGTCCTTCACTTAATAATCCTATTTCCTTTGCTATAGCACTTGCTGTTGCTACATGGTCACCTGTAATCATTACAGTTTTTATACCAGCCTTTTTTGCAGCCTCTATTGCCCTTTTACTTTCTGGTCTTGGTGGATCAATTATCCCTACTAACCCTACTAATTCTAAATTAGATTCAAGGCTTTCTAAATCCTCATCCTTTGGCAAGACATCTATATGTTTACTTGCAAGTGTAATAATTCTAAGAGCTTCATTGGCAAAAGAATCATGTACTGCTTTAGCTTCCTTTATTGTATCTGCATCTTCATTTAAAGGCATCCAATCAAAGGCACCCTTGCATAAAACCAAATACCCACCTTTAGGATCTTCGTGAATAGTTGTCATTCTTTTTCTTGATGATGAAAATGGTATTTCCTTTACACGAGGATATAACTCTTCTGCATCATCCTTTTTTCTTCCTAATTTGTCCATCATTTTAATAATTGCCGCTTCCGTAGCACCACCAATTATATGTTTTTCTCCACTTTCATCTGTTTCAATTACAGCATTACTTGCTAAGGATAATTTGTCTAACATATCTAAATAATCTTCATTTAGATTCTCCTCTTCTGTTACTACATTAAAGGATTTTTTCCATAGCTTTTTAATAGTCATTTGATTTTGTGT
This sequence comes from uncultured Clostridium sp., assembly GCA_946575275.1. Taxonomy (GTDB): domain Bacteria; phylum Bacillota; class Clostridia; order Clostridiales; family Clostridiaceae; genus Clostridium. Next base: position 4,661 of record CAMNZV010000080.1, read on the forward strand.
TAACGTTCCTGTTTTATCTGAACAAATTACAGATACACTACCCATAGTTTCTACTGCCGATAATTTTCTAATAACAGAATTCTTTTCTGCCATCTTTTTAACACCATTTGAAAGGGATAACGTTACAATTAAGGTTAAAGTTTCAGGTACTGCTGCAACTGCAAGTGAAACTGCCATAAGTATTAAATACCAAAAGCTTTCTCCACGTAATAGTCCAACTGATACTAAAATTATTGCTGATAAAATTGCAATAAAACTAATAGTTTTACCAATTTTATTTAAGCGGATTTGTAGTGGTGTTTTCATTTTTTGTGTATTATTTAAGTATCCTGCTATTTTCCCCATTTCTGTTTTCATACCAATTTCTGTAACAACAAAAATACCATTCCCCTCTGTTACAAGAGAACCTGAAAATACCATATTCTTTTGGTCACCTAAATCTACATCTATATCTGAAATAATATTAGAATCTTTTTCAGATGCTTCACTTTCACCTGTTAATGAAGATTCATCAACTAGTAAATCAACACTTTCAATTAGTCTACCATCTGCTGGAACCTTATCACCTGCTCTTAAAATAACAATATCTCCTGGTACAAGTTCCTGACTTTCAATATTTTTTGGGATTCCATCTCTAATTACAAGACAAGTAGGTGAGTTCATACTCATTAAGGCTTCTAAAGATTTTTCCGCACTATTTTCTTGAGTAATAGCAAGGACTATATTAAGAATTACAATGCTTAATATAACAAGTGGCTCTAAAAAGCCATGACCTTCTTTTATAGCTAAGGCAAAGGATAAAATAACAGCTAGTAACAAAATTAAAGTTGATATATCCTTTAATTGATTAAGTATTTTACTTAAAACAGACTCTTTTTTTTGTTTTTCAAATTCATTTGTTCCATAGGACTTTTTGTTATTTAAAACTTCACCAGAGGTTAGTCCTTCTTTTTCTCTTGATGAAAATATTTTTATCACTTCTTCTCTTTCAATATTGTACCATTTATTCATTTACATTCCTCCTTCAATATTAAGTTTTTAATTCTTTACTTATATTTTCTACAACTTTTCTAGAAATATTTAATAATAGCTCTCTCTCTTCTATAGATACATCTTCAAACATTATATTCATAAGCTCCTTTCTTACAGTTTCAATTTCAATAATAATTTCTTTTGCCCTATCTGTTAACTTAAGATGATTGCATCTTCTGTCATGCTTATCTAAATTAATAGATATGTATTCCTTTATAACAAGTTCTTCAATAGCATTAGAAATATGTGCCTTTGAAACGTATTGGACCTTGGCAATATCTCTAGCTGTATCATTTCCCCCGCAATAAGATATAAAATGAAGTATCTCTACTTCTATCTTTCTTAAATTATATTTTTTCATTATATTTTCATATTTTTTCTCATATAACTTTTTAAATTGATGACCACCCATGAGTGTATCTAGGTCATTTAACATTTTAATCACCTCTAATTAGTTCACAAGTAAACTGTTTACTTGTGAATATTATATAATATTCAGACTTATCTGTAAATGGTAATTGATAATTCTTATTATTTTCTTAATAAAATAAAGCTTTTTTAAAAATTTTATTAAGAAAATTAAAAGCAATCTAGAAAATCAACTTTCTAAATTGCTTTTATTTTTATTACTTTGTACTATTATCCAAAATAATATTTTCATATCCTACTTTAAATATATATTCATTAATATATAATCTGCAGTTTTAATATCCTTTAGTCCACCTAATTCCTTTAGGAAGCTTTCTGGTTTATTATAATAATTATTATCACCAGCATTTTCTCCAAATAATGATGACAAATCATTGCAACTTGTTGGCATTACTGCTGTATTTCCTTTTGTAGCTATATTTCCATAAAACTTATTTGTTAGTAAGTAATTATTAGTATGCAAAGATGAGGTATTTTTTGTTTTTAATCCATCTATATACTCTGAAAGCTTATAGCTGTCCTTACTTATATAATATATTTTCCCATCATAATTCATTTTAACTCTGTAAAACTCCTTTATGCTTCCATCCTCCATTTGTAAAGTACAATTTATATCACTAGGGTTCATTAAATTCATTTCCTCCACCTGCATTAATACATTATTGGCAGCATTTATTGTCATATTATATACTGCTGTATATTTATCATTCATATATACACCAAACTTATTTTCTTCATTATTATCAGAGTGACTTAAATAATCTGCACATTCTTTGTAAAGACTTAAAAGATTTCCTTGTTGAAGTATAACCTTATTTGCAATATATTTTTCATAATCATATATTTGATGTGAAAATGGATATCTTTGTTTTGCTGCTTCATAGGTTGCACTAACATAACAGCTTTTTTTATTGCCTATAGGCATTTTAGTTTCATCTTTTATATAAGATAAATCTGTCATTGATTCTAAATTAACAACTTCATAATTCAACTTTTCAATTACATCTGAAAAGTTATCTATATAACTTTCTTTTATAGTACCATCCACAGATATACCTAAATATTTAATAATTTCCTTCATGTGTATATTTTGAGTTTCATTTATAGTATCTTTTGATGCATTTTCTTTACTTGAACTACTCGCCATTGAAATGACAAGATTCTTGGGCAACACACCTAATGGTGTGAGATTAACCAAGCTAACAAGGGCGTTCCGACCTCACTTTATACCAATAGTTTAAGCTATCAGCTTTTCCAAATTGATTGAAGCATTTAAGTCTCTATTTTGATGTGTTCCACATTCGGAACACAGCCATTCTCTCAAACCTAAATTTTTAACATCTTTATTCTTCTATCCACATTTAGA
>CAMNZV010000081.1 GCA_946575275.1 uncultured Clostridium sp.
TATATTATGGAGATAAAACTATCGTTTTTAAAAATATACCACGAAAATCAATAAATAATGAATATACAAAAAATCAGTAAAATAACTAAACTTAAAATAATTATTTCAATTATGGTTATATGTATTCTTCTAAGTTATTTTTATTTTGAAATAACAACAGATGTAATAAACATAATATTATTTTCTGCTATTTTATCATGGGTATTAGATCCTCTAAAAAATAGGCTATGTAAACTTAGATTCTTTAATGAAAAATGGGCATCTATATTTATTATTATACTAATGGTGTTATTAGGATTTTTAATACTGTTAATTGCACTACCTAAAATTTACAATGAAATAGATAGTATTGCAGATATTGTAGATAAGATATATAGTTATATAGATAAATTTGAAAATAATAGTGAAATAAAAAATAATGAAACTTTACTTTATTTTTACGACTTATTTAAGATTAAAACAGCAGGATTAATAGAAACTTTATCAAAGAGAATAATAGATAATATAATGGTATTAAGTGAAAGTATTTTATCAATGGCTGTAATTCCAATAGTAACATATTATTTTCTAAGCGATAAAAAATATGTTTTAAAAAAAATATACAAATTAATTCCTTTAAATAATAGGGAAATATTTAAAAAAATAATTAAGGATTCAAACTATTTATTAATACGTTATATTAATGGTCAATTATATTTATCAATAATTATTGGAATACTTACATTTATATTATTAATGATATTTAAGGTAAAATTCCCATTAGTATTATCAATTTTAAACGGAATATTAAATATTATTCCTTATTTTGGGCCTATTATCGGAGCAGTTCCAATTATAATAGTAGCTTTTGTAGATTCAAGTTACAAAGGGGTATGGGTTGCTATTTTTATTATAATAATTCAACAAATAGAAGGAAATATTTTATCGCCAAAGATTACAGGTGATTCAATTAATATGCATCCTTTAACAATAATTATATTACTTATTCTTGGAGAAGAATTATTTGGATTTATAGGGATGATATTTATCGTGCCCCTAGCAGTAATAATAAAGGTGATTTATGAAGATATTGATTACTATCTTTTCTAAAATTATTGACATAATAATGAACTTAAAATATAATTTATTTCATAAGAATATTGCGACTTTAGCTTTGGGATGTTCAGAGAAAATTTAATAAATGCGTTGATAAGGAATAGTAAATTTAAAAGATTATTTAGAGAGGAAGTGCTTGGTGAAAACTTCTTGATTTATAAATTGAAGCTACCTTTGAGCATATATTTCTAAGTGATGCTAATAAGCATAATTAGGGTGGTACCGCGGAAGTTTGTCTTTCGTCCCTTCTTTGGGATGAAGGGCTTTTTTATATATTTACAGTCAAATGGAGGAAATGAAATGAAACAATATGGAACAAATGAATTAAGAAAAATGTATTTGGATTTCTTTGAAAAGAAAGAACACTTAGTAATGAAAAGTTTTTCATTAGTACCTAAGAATGATAATAGTTTATTATTAATAAATGCAGGAATGGCACCTTTGAAGCCATATTTTACAGGGGTAGAAAAGCCACCTAAAAATAGAATAACTACATGTCAAAAGTGTATTAGAACTGGAGATATTGAAAATGTAGGTAAAACATCAAGGCATGGTACCTTCTTTGAAATGCTTGGAAACTTTTCTTTTGGTGATTATTTTAAGGCGGAAATTATTCCATGGGCATGGGAATTCATAACTGAAATTCTTGAAATGCCTAAGGATAAATTATATGTAACTATATATTTAGATGATGATGAAGCATATGATATTTGGAAAGAAAAAACAGACGTAGATCCAAAAAGGATTTTCAGATTGGGAAAAGAAGATAATTTCTGGGAACACGGTGCAGGACCATGTGGACCTTGTACAGAAATTCATTTTGATAGAGGAGAAGGACTAAATGTAATTAAAACAGCAGAGGAGTTTATAAAGGCAGGAGATGAAGATAGGGTAATTGAATTTTGGAATCTTGTATTTACACAATTTGATGGAGATGGAAAAGGAAATTACGAAAAACTTGCAAAAACAAATATAGATACTGGTATGGGTCTTGAGAGAATTGCAACAATAATGCAAGGTGTAGATAATATTTTTGAAATAGATACAGTTAAAAATATATTAGGAATAGTAACAGAATTATCTGGAGCAGAATATGGAAAAGACAAAAATAAGGATATTTCACTTAGAATAATAACAGATCACGTTAAGAGTGTTACTATGATGCTAGCAGATGGAGTGTCACCAAGTAATATTGGTAGAGGATATGTACTTAGAAGATTACTTAGAAGAGCTGCAAGACATGGAAGAGTTTTGGGTATAAATGGAGTATTTCTTGGAAAAGTAGTAGATTCTGTAGTGGAAAACTATGGGGTAGCATATCCAGAAATCCTTGAGAAACAAGAATACATTAAAAAGATGATAACAATAGAAGAAGAAAGTTTTAATAAAACTATAGATGCTGGTATTAGTATTTTAAGGGAATATATAGATGAAGTTAAAAGTAAAAATGAAGATACATTGCCAGGAGAATATGCTTTTAAATTATATGATACTTACGGTTTTCCTTATGAATTAACAGAAGAAATTTGCGAGGAAAAACAAATTAATATGAATAGGGAAGATTTTGAAAAACTAATGGAAGAACAAAGAACAAGAACTAGAAATGAAAGAGAAGTTACTTCTTACATGGGAAGTGATGAAGTTCCAATAAACAAAATTGATGCCGATATTGAAACAAAATTTGAAGGATATACAAGTTTAAATATAGAGGATAAGGTTTTAGTTTTAGCAGATGACAGAAGCTTTAGAGATTCCTTAATAAAAGGTGAAAATGGCTATGTTGTAACGGGTAAAACACCATTTTATGCTGAAATGGGTGGTCAAATTGGAGATAAAGGAATCCTTTATAATAATAATTTTAAGGCAGAAGTATACAACACTAAGAAAAATGTAGGTGGAAAGACTATCCATTACATTAAGGTTGTTGAAGGTGAAGTTAAAAAGAATGACACTATAAATATGCAGGTGGATGTAAAGAGAAGAAAATCAATAGCTAAAAATCATACAGCAACACATATGCTTCAAAGTGCCCTTCAAGAAATTGTTGGAGATCATACCCATCAAGCTGGTTCATTCGTTGATGATGAAAGATTAAGATTTGATTTTAATCATTTTCAACCATTAACTATGGAAGAAATAATTAAAATAGAAGATTTAGTTAATGAAAAAATTATGGAAGTTGACTTTGTTAAAACTGATTTAATGACATTAGATGAAGCAAAAAAAGCAGGAGCAATGTCATTATTTGACGATAAATATGGAAATAAGGTTAGGGTTGTGTCAGTTGGTGATTTTTCAAAGGAACTTTGCGGAGGAACTCATGTAGGAAATTCAGGTGAAATTGGTCTATTTAAAATTATTTCAGAATCAGGTGTAGCTTCTGGAGTTAGAAGAATAGAAGCTATAACAGGATTTAATGCAATTAAGTATATAGACAATAAAGAAACATTACTAAAAGATGCTTGCAAAGTCTTAAAATGTAATGAAAAAGATATTACATCTAAACTTGAAGCAATTAATATTGAATTAAAAGATAAAGAAAAAGAAATAATAGAATTAAGAGGAAAGCTAACAAGTGGTTCTTTAGATGAAATAATCAATTCTTCTAAAGATGTCAAAGGAATAAAAGTTATATCCTATTCAATAGATGGAGTTGATGGAAATTCACTAAGAGAACTATGTGATAAAGTTAGAGATAAAATTCAAAGTGGTGTAGTTGTATTAATAAGTAATTGTGATGGAAAGGTAAATATCTGTTCAATGGCAACAAAGGATGTAATTGAAAAAGGAATACATTCTGGGAAGATTATTAAAGATGTTGCATCCACACTTGGTGGTGGTGGCGGTGGACGTCCTGATATGGCTCAAGCTGGAGGAAAAAAACCTGAAAATATAAAAGAAGCTCTTGAAAAGGTATATGAAATCGTTAAAAATTTAGTAAAATAGTATACTTTTTAAAATATATAAGTTATAATAAAATTAAATTATAACGGTTTTAGAAATAAAGGTGATGGACACATTCCTTAAAATAAATGGTAGGGGGTGAAGCTGCAATTAGATGCAGCCTATTATGAATAACAATATTGAAGAAACAATGGAATTTGACGTATTAAAAAATAAAGAAGCATTAACAAAGGCAATTTTAAGTGAGGTATATGATTCTTTAAAGAAAAAAGGATATAACCCAATTAATCAACTTGTAGGCTATTTATTATCAGGAGACCCTACTTATATTACAAATTACAACGGAGCTAGAGCTTTAGTAAGAAAACTTGAAAGAGACGAAATTCTTGAAGAAGTAATAAAATCTTATTTAGAGATAAAGTAGAAGGTGCCCGTTAAACGGGCACCTTTAATATATATAATAAAAGGTGAATAAATGCGAATTTTGGGTTTAGATGTAGGACAGAAAACAATAGGAGTTGCAATTTCTGATCCATTAGGTTATACAGCACAAGGAATAACTACAATAAGAAGAAAAAATAAAACGGAAGATATAAATGAATTACAAAGAATATGCAAAGAATATAATGTTTCTAAAATTGTAATTGGAATGCCTAAAAATATGGATAACTCTATAGGTTTTGCAGGAGAAAAGATTTTAGAATTTTCTAATACTATTGTAGAAGAATTAAAAATTGAAATTGAATTATGGGATGAAAGACTTACTACAGTAATGGCACATAGAGCTATGTTAGAAGCAGATTTATCTAGAGCTAAAAGGAAAAAAATAGTTGATAAAGTTGCGGCAACATATATTTTGCAAGGTTATTTAGATAGACTTTCAAACATGAAATAAATATAAAAATGAAAGGAGAATTAAAATGAAGGATATAGAATTTATATATTTGTTAGACGAAGAGGGCAAAGAAGAAAAGATGAGAGTAATTACTTTCTTTAAGATAGAAGATTTAAATCAAGAGTACGTTGTAGTAACCCCAGCAGACATTGAAGCTGATGAAGCCTATGTACTTAAATATCTTGTAGATGAAGATGGAAATGAAACCTATAGTACTATTGATGATGACAAGGAATTTGATATGGTTTTAGAAACCTATGAATTATTAATGGATGAATACGATGATGAAGAATAAAGAATATAAATGACATAGGTAGGTGATACTATGAGTAAGAACGTAAGTATTGATTATAATGTTTTAAAAGAGCAATTAAAAACAAAAGGATATAAATTGACACCACAAAGAAGGGCAATTGTAGATACAATAATTAAATGTGAAGGTAAGCATTTAACAGCAGAAGAAATTTATGATGAAGTAAAAAAAGATTGCCCTGAAATTGGGCTAGCAACAGTTTATAGAACTATCCTTCTTTTGGAACAAATAGGTGTTGTAAGTAGATTGCATTTAAATGATGGATGTAGTAGATATGAATTAATGCATAGTGATGAAGAACATAGACACCATCATCTTGTTTGTAATATTTGTAACAAAGTTATTGAAGTAGAGGATGATTTATTAGAAGAATTAGAAGGTGAAATTCAATCTAAATATGATTTTCAAATTGTAGATCATTCCTTGAAATTTTATGGATATTGCAAAGAATGCAAAAAAAAATTAGATGAATAAAAAGTATTATCAATATGATAATAATCTTTGTTTATATATATAATAAAAGGAGGGAATAAGTTGAAAACAGAAAAGGCAAAGGTTAAAATAATACCTCTTGGCGGTTTAAACGAAATTGGGAAAAATATTACAGCCATAGAATATAAAGAGGACATAGTAGTAATTGACTGTGGTTTAAAGTTCCCAGATGAAGATATGTTTGGAATAGATGTTGTTATTCCGGATATTTCATACTTATTAAAAAATAAGGATAAAATCAGAGGTATATTCTTAACACATGGACATGAGGATCATATTGGAGCCCTTCCATATGTCCTAAAACAATTAAATGTCCCAATATATGGTACTAGACTAACATTAGGGATTGTGGAAACTAAATTAAAAGAACATGGTTTATTAACGACTACAACCTTAATAAAAGTTAAACCAAGGGATATTATTAAATTAAATTCTTGTTCTGTAGAATTTATAAAAACAAATCACTCAATAGCAGATTCTGTTGCTATTGCAATACACACTCCTTTAGGAGTTGTTCTTCATACAGGAGATTTTAAAATAGACTATACACCAATAGATGGAGAACTTACTGATTTTGCAAGATTTGCAGAACTTGGTAAAAAAGGTGTTTTAGCAATGATGGCAGATTCAACAAATGTTGAAAGACCTGGCTATACAATGTCAGAGAAAACAGTTGGAGAAAGTTTTATAAAGTTATTTGGTAAAGCTAAAGGTAGAATAATAGTTGCAACATTTGCTTCTAATGTTCATAGAATTCAACAAATAATAGACGCTGCAGAAGAATATGGAAGAAAAGTTGCTGTGTCAGGTAGAAGTATGGAAAATATTGTTCAAGTAGCTATGGAACTTGGCTATTTGGATTTAAGCAGTGAGACTTTAGTTTCTATTGACCAAATTAACAAATATAACAATGATCAAGTAGTTTTAATTACAACTGGAAGTCAGGGTGAGCCAATGTCTGCACTTGCTAGAATGGCAGCTTCTGAGCATAGAAAAATTAATATAGTTGAGGGGGATACTGTTATAATATCAGCAACTCCAATCCCAGGAAATGAAAAATTTGTTTCAAGAGTTGTTAATCAGTTGTTTAAAAAGGGTGCAGAGGTAATATATGAATCAATAGCTGAAGTTCATGTTTCAGGTCACGCTTGTCAAGAAGAATTAAAACTAATGCAAATGTTAGTAAAGCCAAGATATTTTATACCAGTACATGGTGAATATAGACATTTAAAACAACATGCTGAACTTGCATGCAAACTTGGATTACCACAAAACAATTTTTTAATTGCAGAAAATGGTGATGTAATAGAAGTTAACAGAAATGCAATAAAGAAAAATGGAACCGTAACTTCAGGTCAGGTATTTGTAGATGGACTTGGAATTGGTGATGTTGGACATATTGTTTTACGTGATAGAAAACATTTATCACAGGATGGTATTTTAACTGTAGTTGTAACTATAGAAAAACAAACAGGTAAAGTTATGGCAGGACCAGATATAATATCAAGAGGTTTTGTGTATGTTAGAGAGTCAGAAGGACTTATGGATGAAGCTCGTAACATTGTAAAAAATGTTTTGGGACAATGTGAACAAAGAAAGGTATCTGAATGGTCTACAATAAAATCAAGCATACGTGATGATTTAAGAGAATAGCTTTATGAAAAGACAAAAACAAGACCAATGAGATT
>CAMNZV010000082.1 GCA_946575275.1 uncultured Clostridium sp.
ACCAATTTTGTCTTTCTTAAGGTGTTCCCCTAAGCGACTTCCTTATCTTATCACCTTATATTTCACTTGTCAACTTTTTTTATAATTTTTTTATATTTTTTATTTAAAAAAGAACTGTTATATTTAACAGTTCTTTTTGGACATATATTTTATACTGTGCTTAATGCCTTTAAATCAAAGTTATCTGTGGTTATATTAACCTTATTTGAAACCACAATAATTTCTTTTCCATCCCCGATACTAGAATTGTTATCAATATTTGAAGCGCTAGAAATAATAGACTTATTAATTATAACATTTTCTCCTATCTTCGCTCCAGGAAGAATTACAGAATCCTTAATTATTGTGTTATACCCTATTTCAACATCTTTTGAAATCACTGAATTGATAACTTTTCCTTCCACAACACACCCATCTGAAATCAATGAATTTTTAATGACTGCTTTTTTTCCTACATATTGTGAATGTGTGTCTTTGTTATTTGAAAATATACTCCAATTAGTATCATGTAAATCAATTTCATTTTTATCACTTAATAAATCCATATTTGCTTCCCACAAACTTTCAATAGTACCTACATCTTTCCAATATCCACGAAAAGGATATGCTACCATTCGCACTTCATCGTCAATCATTTTAGGAATTATGTTCTTTCCAAAATCATTTTCAGAATATATATTATCTTCATCTTGAATTAAATATTTCTTTAATATCTTCCAATTAAAAATATATACTCCCATTGATGCTAAATTTCCCTTAGGACAAATTGGTTTTTCCTCAAATTCAAATATTGATAAATCCTCCCTAGTATTCATTATGCCAAATCTATTAGCCTCATCTATAGGTACTTCTATAACGGCAATTGTAGCCATTGCTTCTTTTTCTTTATGAAACTTTAACATTTTTGAATAATCCATTTTATATATATGATCACCAGATAATATTAATACATATTCTGGATCATAACTATCTATATATTTTATATTCTGATATATTGCATTTGCTGTTCCCTTATACCAATTGTTAGTACCTTCTTTTTGATATGGTGGTAATACACTTATTCCTCCATCTCTAACATCTAAATCCCACGCCGCCCCATCACTTATATGTTCATTTAATTCCATTGGTTTATATTGTGTTAACACTCCAACAGTATTTATCCCTGAATTGGTACAATTACTTAAAGGAAAATCTATTATTCTATATCTCCCTCCAAATGGAACTGCTGGCTTTGCAGTATTTTGCGTCAATGTCCCTAGCCTTGTCCCTTGTCCTCCTGCTAGTATCATTGCAACTATTTCTTTTTTTCCCACACTCCTTATCTCCTCTCATATGTTTTGTCCACTAATATAATATGAAAGTAATTGTAAAAATATTCCTATTTTATTTAAGTTTTATAAATTCTTATACATTAATTCTGATCCCCAAATACCTGTTACATATTGTTGTATTGTTCTATCTGATGAAAAAACACCTGAATGAGCTATATTGATTCCACATTTTTGTTGCCACTTGTATTTATTGTTATATAATGAATCTACTTTATCCTGTGAATCTATATAAGATTGAAAATCCTTAACAACAAAAAACTCATCATTATATCTTGTAAGATCATCGTAAATATTTCTAAACCTCTCCCTATCTGCACAATACTTACCACTAATAAGATCATATACCGCATTACGGACTCTTATATTTCTATTGCATAAGTCATATGAAGAATATCCACCATCTTGCATATAATGCATTACTTCCCTTGCATTTAGCCCAAATATAACTATATTATCTTCTCCTACTTCATCTTTTATTTCTATATTTGCCCCATCTAGAGTTGCAATTGTTAATGCACCATTCATCATAAATTTCATATTAGATGTACCTGATGCTTCTTTAGTAGTTGTAGAAATTTGTTCACTAACATCCGCTGCAGGAATTATATTTTCTGCAAGGGATACTCTATAATTATCTAAGAATACTACTTTAATTAGGTTATTGACTCTTTTATCATTATTTATTCTATCTGCAATTGAATTTATTAATTCTATTATACTCTTAGCTAAATAATACCCAGGAGCTGCTTTGCCAGCAAATATGAATGTTCTTGGATTTATTTTTATATTTGGATTTTCACATATTCTATTATATAAATCCATAATTCTAAGACAATTTAATGTCTGCCTTTTATATGCATGTATTCTTTTAACTTGCACATCAAATATTGATAATGGATCTACCTTTATTCCATTGTTAATTAAAATCATATCAGCCAGCTTTTTTTTGTTCCATTGTTTTATATTATAAAGTTCTTCTAATATTCTTGTGTCTTCACAATGTTTCTCAAAAGATATTAAGTCCGTTGGATGCTTTATAAACCCATCTCCTATTGTATTCTTTAATAAATTAGTTAGTTTAGGATTACATTTTATTAGCCATCTTCTATGAGTTATACCATTAGTTTTATTATTGAATTTATTTGGATATAAATAGTATAAATCTCTCATTTCCTCTTTCTTTAATATTTCTGTATGAAGCTTTGCTACCCCATTTACACTATGACTACCTACTACAGCAAGTGTTGCCATTTTAACTTGACCATCTGCTATTATTGACATCCTTGATATCTTATCCCATTGGCCTGTATATTTATTCCAAAGCTCTTTGCAATATCTTTCATTTATTTCTTGTACTATCATATATATTCTTGGCAATAATGAATTAAACATTTCTATTGGCCATTTTTCTAATGCTTCTGTTAGTATTGTATGATTAGTGTATGAAATGGTATTAGTTGTAATCCTCCAAGCCTCCTCCCATGCTAGTCCTTCTTCATCTAATAAAATCCTCATTAATTCTGGAATTGCCAATGTAGGATGTGTATCATTTATATGAATAGAAATTTTTTCATCAAATTCAGTTATTCTCCCACCATGTTTTTTAAAATGTCTAATTATACTTTGTATACCTGATGAAACAAAAAAGTATTGTTGTTTCAATCTTAATTTTTTTCCTTCATAGAAAGAATCATCTGGGTATAGTACTTGGGATATAGCTTCAACAGAATTCTTGTATTCTATTGCCTTTAAATAATCCCCCCTACTAAAGGATGAATAATCAAATTCATTTGATACCGTTTCCGCACTCCACAATCTTAATGTATTTGCAACCCCATTCCCATAACCAACAATTGGAGTATCATATGGAATTGCCAAAACTGCTTCATAGTTTGTATGTCTAACTATAATTTTATCTTTCTGTTTCTCCATTTTTATTTCTCCACCAAACTTTACAATTTCAGCTTTATCTTGTTTTCTCCTCTCCCATACATTGCCCTCTCTAAGCCAATTATCTGATACCTCTACTTGTTTTCCATCTATTATTTTTTGTTCAAAAAACCCATACTTATATCTTATTCCACAACCATGTCCTGCTATATTTAATGATGCCATTGAATCCATAAAACAAGCAGCAAGTCTACCAAGTCCTCCATTCCCAAGTCCTTGATCTTGTTCAAACTCTTCTAATTCTTCTAAAGATATGTTTAGTTCTGATAATGCTTCTTTACATACATCCATAATTCCTAAATTAATTAGTACATCCCCCAATAATCTTCCTAGCAAAAATTCCATTGAAAAATAATATATTTGCTTTTCACCTGTTATATTGTATTTCTTATTTGTATTCATCCAAATTCGTATAACATAATCTTTTATTAAACCTCCAAGTGCCTCGTATCTTTGTTTATTGTTTCCTTCCTCAACTTCTTCTCCATGAATATCCTTGTATTTGTTTTCATAAGCTTCTTTAAATTTATTTTTAGTTAACGAGTCCATCCTCCACCTCTCAAATTTATATTGATAGGATTAATATATTCTAACTCTTCATTGATTAGTATTCTTTATATTAAAAAAGCCATCTTAAATTTAAGATAGGCTTTTTCAATATTATTTTTATTTAGTTTATTAAAACACTTGTACCATTAAAATAAATATACTTTCCTGCATTAAATATATAATTCGCTCCATTTCTGCTGTCCCAGCTTCCACTTCCATTATTAAAGCAGGCTGTTAAGTTTGTTGCATTTCCTAAATCTATTGTTATTTTATGAGTATATCCATTCATTTCTGTTGTTGGTATCATTGCTACACCTGGTGCTGTAGTCCAAGTACCATTATTTACTTTATAATGAATATATGGTGAACTATAACCCTTATAATATATAGTTGTAATATTACTCCAATTTGGATTCCCTAATAAAATAGATCCATTATTATCATTTTTATAATCCCCATTGCTTATTACTTGTCCATTTGAAGTTGGATTCCATGTTACACCACCATTTTCAGAGTACCTAACTGCAGGTTCTGTATCATCTGCTGGATAACTTACATTCCCAATAAATTTTGTAGCATCTCCTGCTAATGCCGTAAGCTTAACATTACTCCAATTACCAGTATCATCTTTAAATTGAAGAATAGGCTCACTATTTGTTGAGGATTGAAGATAAATTTTTGATGAAGATATTACTGGAATCCCCGTTGTAACTGTACCATTTTTTGAAATTGTAAATGTTCCCTTACCATTAGTTTATTCTACACCTTCCTTAGTAGGTTTATATCCAGTACTATCTTCATATCTAACCTTCACATAATCACTATTAGTTAGTGCATAAGTTAATGTAGTTTTCAAATATCCAATTTTATCAGATTGAGTTAATGGGTTTGATGAAACCCAAGTATCTCCACCATCTACACTATATTGAAAACTAGCTGATGTTCCATCATTTTTTGCATAAATTGTAGCTGTTTGTGCTGGTTGCTCAGGTAAAACACAAGAAGCATTTATTGTTTTTAATTCTCCAGCTGCTACTTTTATATAAATAACATCTCCATATTTATCTATCCCTGTAGCATATCCTTCACCAGGTGCATTTTTTAAGGAATCTAAATTGCTATATAAATCTAATTCTTTGCCTAAACTAGTAACTGCTCCTGTTGATTTTACATGTAATTTAACAATATAATTTTCTACATCCGTATTATAACTACCTTCCTTTAAACCTGTAGTAAAATCAATAGACTTCCAATTATGTTTAGATACAGTTAATTTTTGTTTGAAGTAACTGTTGTTCTCATATGAAGTAGAATTACCATCATCATCATAATAATCAAAACTTGTAGTATTCCCATCCGGAAATACGTCAACATATATGTTAGACATCTTATTCTCTCCAACATAGTTTTCATAGTCTTGAGATGGAATTATTGCACCTTGTTTTGTAAACAAAGGAACATCCTTCCAAGTCTTAGAATCTACTGCATATTGTATAGTCTTTCCACCAGTATATTTTGTTCCCTTAAAATAATCTATCCAATTACCTTCAGGCAAATAAATACTCTTCGTTGTTTGCCCTTGATCTAAAACTGGAGATACTAATAAATAATCACCAAACATCCATGCATCTGTATACTGCTTTGTATTTGGATCATTTGGATATTCCATCATAAGAGATTTTACTAAACCTATCCCAGTATCATAAGCTTGTCTATCATATTTATATATATAAGGTATTAATTGATATCTTAAGTGCATTACATCTTTTGCTGCAGCTGCTGCAGTATCTCCATAACTCCAAGGATAACGATCTTTTGATACGCTTGGTACCTTTTGTCCGTGGACTCTAAATATTGGAGTAAATGCACTAAACTGCATCCACCTTGCATAGTTTTCACTATTAGGTGTTCCATTAAATCCGCCAGTATCCATTCCCCATTTAGCAACACCTAAATTAACAGATGAAATCAATCTATCCTTTTGAGATTTCATAGTCGCAAAACCGGAGGAAATATCCCCAGACCATAAACCATAGGAATATCTTTGTGCACCAGCATAATAATTTCTATTAATAGACCAAGGTCTTTGCTCACTAGTATATGCTCTTTGTCCTTCGTACTGTGCTCTTTGCATGTTTAAATTATCAAAATTTCCAAAACCATTATCACTATCACATTCATCATTCCAAAACCCAACAATCCCTGAATTAAATGCATCTATACTTTTATTCCACCACCAACTTCTTAATCCATCTTTTGCAAAGTTAAGCTGCTTAACTGCTTTTCCAGATGCATAGTCTATAATTACGTTATTTGAAATCCACCATCCGTTTTTATCCATTTCAGCTGCTTCTGCTGTTCCTGTAAATAGTCTTGGCTTAGTAATTCCTGTTAATTTTACACCCTTTTCATCCATCCATTTTTTTAGTTCTCCATTATTTCCTCCCGGGAAATTATATGAATTCCATCTAAACTCACCATAATCTCCATATCCCCACTGCTTCCAATCAAAATCTAAACAAAAATTGTCTATTGGATATTCATCGGCTCTATATTTATTTATTACATTTTTTAGTTGTTGTTCAACAGAAGTACCAGTATTAGGCCATCCCCATTGAGTATTTGTAAATCCCGTAGCCCATTTAGGATACATAGGTGAGGTTCCTGATATTTCAGCTTCTGCTTCCATTATCTCTGTTGGACTTCCAACCATTACAAAATATTCTGTATCCCTCTTTGATATACCTGTATAACTAAGAGTGGTGTCTCCTATGTTAATATAACCCCCATCAGAGTCAACTAGAAGGCCGTATCCACTAGTTGTCCATGTAAAAGGTGCCCCTGCATGTCCTTGACCTCCTGCATAAACTGCATTAGATCCTGTTCTTAATGTTCCATCCGTAGGAATGCCATCTTTATTATAACCAGTTATGCCATAAAAATTTTGTCCTGATTTGTGGTTAAAACTTACACTTCTATTATTGGTAAAGCTATTTTGTTGTACTTTATAACTATAGTCTCTGAATTAAGATCACTTGATACTATATTTCCTGAATCCCATTCCTTCCATTAATAATACTTAAAATATCACCATTTATAGTGAATGTTTTACCATATGCACTAGTAGAAGTACTTACAGTATCAATTGCAGCATTTGCCTTTATATTAAATGTTCCTAAAAAAGTATTTAATACTACTGCAATAATAACTAACCAAGATAATAATTTTTTAAATAATTTCTCCAATAATATCCCCCCATTTTTCTTATAGTAAAATTTACCATTAATTCATCGTTAATTATATCACAGCTCCTACCATATTTCTACAATAAATTCACTAATTATTCACCCCTTGTTAATATTTTGTTCATATACGTTCTTTTGAAATGCAAAAAAAAGATAGCCTACGCTATCTTTTTACTCACCTGGCAACGTCCTACTCTCCCACACAGTCTCCCATGCAGTACCATTGGCGC
>CAMNZV010000083.1 GCA_946575275.1 uncultured Clostridium sp.
TGCCAAGACTAAATAAATACATTCTTAAAGGAGGAAGTCTTTATTATGGGATTTAAAGATAAGCTTGATAAATATATGAGAGACTCATATTTTGAAAAATATGGAGATAGAATTACAAGTGCACAAGGAACGGTTGTTTCTGTGAAAATACAACCTAAAAACTATATTATACTTAAAAGTTTAGTTGTTGATATTGTTATTAAATCAGATGTAAGCAAAGGCGTTGTAAAAGCTAGGTATAAAAAGAAACGATGGTTTAAAAAGGTTGAATTTATTTCAATTAATACTGGAAACAAAGTTATGATTATGGGAATTAAAGGGGTTAAAGGTAAAAAGGATTCTGATATAATTCAAATACAAAACATATTAAACCTTACAACTAAAAAAGATTTAGTTCCAATGGATCATTCACAATTAAAAAAATCTAGACAACAAGCTACGAAAATGAAACGTTAAGAAGCTTATGTTTATATAATAAAAATCACTATAATTTATTATTATAGTGATTTTTTTTATATGAAATTCTAAAATAATTAACTAAGAATATATATGTATAAAATACTGTGGAGTGAAATTATGTATCCTATTATTTTTAAAAGTATATATTTTGAAAAGGTATGGGGAGGAAGATTACTTGAAAGTATAAATAGAAAGCTTCCAAAAGGTAGTATTGGTGAAAGTTTTGATATTTCAAGCAATGATTATTGTGAGAATATGGCATTAAACGGAGTCCTTAAAGGAAAAACCATTAGAGAGATATATGAAATCTATGGAGAAGAGTTTTTAGGCACTAATATCTCAATTGACAATTTTCCAATCCTAGTTAAAATAATTAGTGCAAGTGACAACCTTTCAGTTCAAGTTCATCCAGATGATGATTTTGCAAGAGCTAATGAAAATTGTACAGGAAAAACAGAGGCTTGGTATATATTAGATGCTAATGAGGATTCTGAAATTGTCCTAGGAACTAAAAGGTGTAGTGGTGAGGAATTTCTAAAAGCTATAAGAAATAATAATATAAATGAATATCTTAACTTTATTAAGGTTAAAAAAGGAGATTTTTTCTTTGTTAAAAGTGGTACAATTCATGCCATAGGAAGAGGTATTATTTTACTTGAAGTTCAACAAGATAGTGATTTAACTTATAGAGTCTATGATTATAATAGAGGAAGAGAACTACATATTGAAAAGGCAATTAAGGTAATAGATTTTAAGAAAATTAAAAAGATAAATATTAAAAAAGAAGTTTATAAAGGAAATGTAAAGGAGATTTTAAGTGAAAATGATTATTTTACTATGGAGAAATATATAATTAAAAATAAAATAGATTTAATTAGTTCAAAAGAACATTTTAATATAATAACTTGTGTTTTAGGAGAAGGAAAAATAATTTATAAAGAGGGTTATGAAAACATAAAAATAGGTGAAAGCTATTTAATACCAGCAAGTTTAGGTAGATATTCCATAAGGGGCAATGTAATAATTGTAAATTCTTATCCTATTGGGATTAATAAACCATGAACTATATAGACAATAAGAATTTCAATCCATATAATTAATATATATTGATTATGAATTATAAACAAGGGAAGGTAAAAGGGGTTATGGAAACTAAGTTTAAAAATTATTTAATTAAAATATCAATGATTATTGAAGAGAAAACTATGTTTTTAGCAATTAAAAAGGGCCTTATAATGATTATTCCAATTATAATTATTGGCTCTTTTTCTATGGTTTTAAAATATATGCCTCTTACCTTATACCAAGAGTTTATTTTAAAATTTGGAGGGGGGATAATATATAGTTTTCTAGATATTTTATATAGTGTTACATTTGGAGTGCTATCGTTATATGTGGTAATAGCTATTAGTTATAGTTATTCAGTGATATCTTTAAAGAATAAAATTAACAGTATATTATTGCCTATGATTTCAATATGTTCATATTTAATAATAATTGGCTTTGATAACAATAAATTTAATATGACATTAATATCTAATAGAGGGATGTTTACAGCAATACTAATTTCAGTAATATCAAGTAAGATATACATTAAAATAATAAATTCTAAGTTTATTAATAGATATAGAAAACCAAATGTTATAGATTTTTATTTAGAGGATGCCATTAAAGGCATATTACCAGCTTTTATAATTATAATATCATCTTTAGTTTTTAGAGAATTATTTAATTTATTAAGTGGTTATTATAATATTCAAAATTTCTTTGCAGATTATTGTAGCAGTTTTTTCTTAAAACTTAGACCAGGTTTGTTTTCGGGAATACTATATTTGATATTAGTACAAGGATTATTTTTTGTAGGAATAAATGGAAATAGTGTTTTTGCAAATGTTGGAGATATATTTAAACCTGGAATTTATAATAATTATAATAATATTTTAAATGGGACCCCACCAACAGAAATAGTAACAAAAACATCAATAGATACATTTGCTTATATGGGAGGTGCTGGTGCTGTAATTTCTTTGATAATAGCAATAGTTGTTTTTTCTAGAAAAAAGGAATTAAAAAGTTTGTGTAAATTAGGTGGAATTCCAGCTATATTTAATATAAGTGAAATAATTCATTTTGGATTGCCTATTGTACTAAACCCAATTTTCTTCATTCCATTTATAATAATACCAATAGTGTTTACTATAATAACCTATCTAGCAATGTATTTTTCTTTAGTCCCAATGACCTATGAAACTGTTCACTGGACAACACCAATAATTATTAGTGGATATGTAGCCACTGGCTCTATAAGGGGAAGCATACTTCAAGTATTTCTAGTTTTAATAGGAAGTATTATTTACTTACCGTTTATAAGAATTTATGAAGATAAACTAGATTTAAGCCTAAAAGAAAACACAAAGGAACTTGTTAAAATTTTGCAAAGGGCAGAGGAGATAAATTATAAGGCTTATATATTAAATAGAAATGATAAATTGGGTTGGTGTGGAAAAATTTTATTAAATGATCTAAGGGAAGATTTAAAGGAGGGAAAGGTGTTTTTAGTATATCAACCGCAGGTAAGTGAAAATAGAAAAATAATTGGATTAGAAGCGCTAATTAGATGGAAGCACTCTACTGTTGGGTTTATATATCCGCCATTAATAATAGAATTAGCAAAGGAAGGGAAAATTTTATCAGAATTAGAGTCTTACATATTTATTGAGGCTGGAAAGGTACTAAAAGATATTAATAGCAAGATATCACCACTTATTAAAATTTCAGTTAATGTTACTGCGGATTCATTATTAGAAGATAGCTTTGAAGATAATATAGATAATGTTGTAAAAAAATATGAATTAGATACTAAAAATCTTGCAATAGAAATAACAGAACAGGATGAGTTACTTAACTTAGAATCAGTAGAAAAAAAATTAGTTTCTTTAAATAATAAAGGTCATAAAATAATAATTGATGATTTTGGAATGGGACATACCTCAATAAAATATTTACAGAACTATAAATTTAATGTTGTTAAAATTGATGGTAGTCTTGTAAGAGGAATTGATGAAAATAAAAGAAATTTAGATATTATATCTTCAATAGTTTTTTTAAGTAAATACTTAGATTTTACAATAATCTCAGAAGGTGTTGAAACTTGTACTCAGAAAGATGTTTTATTAGGGTTAGGCTGTAGGATTTTTCAAGGTTACTATTATTCAAAACCAATTATTTATGAAGAATTACTAAATAACATAGAAAAGGGGTATATCAAATAATTTTCTAACATATTGACATAATATAAAAATAAGAGTAGTATAAATACATAGTAAACATATAAGAATAAGGAGGATTATTATGAGTAACAATAGAAAGCTAAAATTTGAAACTTTACAATTACATGTAGGTCAAGAAACACCAGACCCTGCAACAGATTCAAGGGCAGTTCCAATTTATCAAACAACTTCCTATGTATTTAAAAATTCTGATCATGCAGAGGCTAGGTTTAATTTATCAGATGCAGGAAATATATATGGAAGGTTAACAAATTCAACTCAAGATGTATTTGAAAAACGTATAGCAGCTCTTGAAGGGGGAGTGGCAGCATTAGCTGTAGCATCAGGTGCAGCAGCAGTAGCCTATACCTTGCAAAATATAACAAAGTCAGGTGATCATATAGTATCTTCAACTACAATATATGGAGGTACATATAATCTTTTAGCTCATACATTTAAAAGTAATGGAGTTAACACAACTTTTGTTGATGGAGATGATTTAAATAATTTTGAAAATGCAATACAAGAAAATACAAAGGCAATTTTCATAGAATCACTTGGAAATCCAAACTGTGATATTATTGATATGGATAAGTTATCAGAAATTGCACATAAACATAAGATTCCATTAATAGTAGATAGTACATTTGCAACACCTTATCTTTTTAGACCATTTGAACATGGTGCAGATATAGTTGTTCATTCGGCAACCAAATTTATAGGTGGACATGGTACTTCCCTTGGAGGCGTTATAGTAGATTCTGGTAATTTTGATTGGGTAAGTTCTGGGAAATTCCCACAATTAACAGAGGCAGACCCAAGTTATCATGGTGTTAAATTTGTAGAAGCTGCTGGAAAGGCTGCATTTGTAACAAGAATTAGAGCTATAATACTTAGAGATACAGGTGCTGCTATTAGTCCATTTAATGCATTTTTATTATTACAAGGATTAGAAACATTGTCTTTAAGAGTAGAAAGACATGTTGAAAATACATTAAAGGTTGTTGATTTTTTAAGTAAACACCCTAAGGTTGAAAAAGTAAATCATCCATCATTAAAAAACAGTAAATATCATGAATTGTATAATAAATATTATCCAAATGGTGGAGGTTCAATTTTCACATTTGAGATAAAAGGTGGAGCTAAAGAGGCTAGAGATTTTATCGATAATCTTGAAATTTTTTCATTACTAGCAAATGTGGCAGATGTTAAATCTTTAGTTATTCATCCAGCAAGCACTACCCATTCACAAATGAATGAAAATGAATTAGAGGCATCTGGAATAAAGCCAAATACAGTAAGATTATCAATTGGAACTGAACATATAGATGATATTATATATGACATAGAACAAGCATTGAAATAGTGGATTTGCAAATAAAATCAAATTAGTATATAATAAGTTGAACTAAATACTGACAGTTCGTAAGCCGCCTGTCATAAAACAAAACTAAGGCACCTAGAACAGATTTTTTATTGAGATCCGCCTTTTTTAGGTGGGTCTTTTTTGGTTGCCTATTATCCTATATTAAATTAATTTATTTGGAGGAAATATGGAAAGGTATAGTGAAGTAGTAAATAAAAATAAAAGGGAGATTGTATTACTTAGAGGTAGTCCATGTAAGTGGGGAAGATGTAATTTTTGTGATTATATTTCAGATAATTCCTTAGATGAGAAAGCAAATATTCAATTAAATAATAAAGTCTTAGAAGGGGTTACTGGAAAATATGGAGTTCTTGAGGTTATTAATTCTGGTAGTATTTTTGAGGTGCCATTTAAGACTTTAGAGAGAATAAGGGAAATCATAAAGGAGAAAAATATTACAAAGATTATATTTGAAGCACACTTTATTTATAAAGACAGGCTAAATGAATTAAGAGATTTTTTCAATGTCCCAATTATTTATAAGGTTGGAATAGAAACCTTTGATGATGATTTTAGAAACAATGTGTTAAACAAAGGTATATTTATTAAATCACCTGAGGATGTTTCAAAATATTTCGATTCAATATGTTTAATGGTTGGTATTGAAGGTCAAAAAAAAGAAAGCATTGATAAAGATATTGAATATTTATTAAAGTATTTCAAAAAAGGATGTATTAACGTTTGGAACGATAATTCTACAAGGTTTAAAAGAGACAATGACCTGGTTAAATGGTTTTTAGACAAATATTCATATTTAGAAAAGTTAGATAGTATTGAAATATTATTAAACAATACTGATTTTGGAGTTGGAGGGAAAAATGAATAAATCAATAATTAAAAAAGTCGGAGTAGTAGGACTAATAAAAATATCAATTGTTGCAACAATATATATAGTATCAACTATAGCTTTAGGTGAATTTTCTTATGGACCTATACAATTTAGAGTTTCTGAATTATTAAATTTTTTAGCATTTGTAGATCCATTGTATATAATTGCGTTAACTATTGGATGTGCAATTTCAAATTTTTATTCCTTTGGAATAATTGATGTATTTGTAGGTTCATTTGCAACCTTACTATCAACATATTTAATGTATAAAAGTAAAAATATGATTATAGCCTCATTATGGCCTGTAATTAACTGCGTTTTTGTAGCAGGGGAGTTGTATTTTCTTGGAATTGCACCTTTTTGGATTAGTTTAATTACAATAGCTTTAGGAGAATTTGTTATAATGACAATTATTGGGGTTCCTGTTTTTAAGGTAATATTTAAAAATAAAAGGTTTGTTGAAACTGTTATAATAGATAAAGAGAATAAAAATTATATTAAAAAGCTTAATTATTAAGCTTTTTAATATAATAAGATAGATTAGAATCCATTTTTCTTGGCTTCAATGCCACTTTCATTTAATGAAGGTTCTTCTAGTGTGGTATTAAAACTTGATGCGGCATATTGATTTTGAGTTTTAATGCCATTTCTATTAGCATTTTCTTTTGTGAAAGTTTTTTTATTATCATTTTTCATATTTAACACATCCTTTATCCTTTATCCTTTATAGTATTAATAAAAATTTAATTTTTTATACATTAAGGTGACACCTATTTGACACAAGTAATTGTTAATATTTTCTTAAGATATAAATAGTATTTAATATAGTATAATGAAAATAGATAATAGGATTATCTATTTTGAGAAAGAGGTATATATGGATAAGAATTTAAAAAATATATGTGATAAAACTATATATAATTACAGAAAGTTTAAGGATGAATTTAGATATGACGGAGACTACACTAATCATTTTGCATCAATAATTTGTTCTGATTTTAATGAGGAAGTTTCTATATCTAAAGTCAAATCTATAAGAACAATAATTAAAAATAAGACTTCAAGAATGTCTGCTTTTAGAGGTGATATATTATACCTGCTATCTTTTTTAATTGCCAATGAAGATAATGAAAATTTATTTATTAGAAAAATGTTAATTATTTATGATGAATTAATAGAAATGGGTTTTAAAGATAGTAAATACCTAACAATAGCTGCCTATGCTTTAATC
>CAMNZV010000084.1 GCA_946575275.1 uncultured Clostridium sp.
TAAGTAGTTGGAAGTGGTCTTAAAACTGTGGTGAGGATTGAAAACACTCAATCCTCACCACTGAAAATAAAAAGACAGACTCTGCCCCAAGGGGGTAAGTAACCCTAAAGCATTAAAAGAATTTGATGTTGTACCATATGGAGATTTTAAGAAGTATCCATATGATAATTTATCTGGACATGAATTATTACAAAATGCTTGGTTAGAATCGAATGGAAAAGCTATAAGAGGAAAGGGGCTTTCACTAGAAAATCCAGCTATGGCACTATATGAAAATCCAATGCATAAATTTATTTCTGGACAACAAAGAATTTTAGGGTTAAACAAGAAGAACTTAGCAGGAACATCATGGCGTAAAAATGTATTGGATAATATACAAATTATGAAGGAAGCTGGTGTTCCTAGAGATAAAATTGCAGAATTAGCATGGCAGACTAGAAAATTTGCAATAGATAATGGCTTTTAAATATAAGGAGAGATGAGACATGATTGATAAAAATTATATAATTCCATCAGTATATAAGAAAATGGATGAAAAAGGATTTTTTAATTCAGAAACATATTTATGGTTAAATGACATGGAATGGATGTCTATAGATAAAATTAAAGAATATGAATATGAGGATGGAGAAAGTAAATTAATAATTCCATTTGCAATCACAGGTGGTGGAGATAAATGGGTATGGGTTGCTAATGATGTAGATAAAGAGTATTGTGTTGGATTATGTGAAAATGCAGAAGTAAATGGAATTTACTATGCTAAAAATACTGAAGATGCAGTATTTAGACAAATAATTGAATATGTATCAGATTCTAATTTCTATTTAATTAAGGAAGCGGCTAAATCTTATCAAGTAAGTGAAGATGAACTAAAAATACAATTAGAAGGATGGAAAAATAACTTTAGAGGAATTCTTAATGACGAATATATTAATATAATTGATAAACTAAGTGGATTAAGCTTAAAGCACATAAAATGTCAATACGGTGAATGGTATGCATTATTAACTTTAGAAGAACAAAATGAGTTAATAGATAAGTATATTAAATTTGATATGATAGATGATGAATTTGAATGGTTTATAGATTAAGATTACTCTCTGCATAATATTATTAAAAATAAATGCATAATACAGAAAACTATAAGGCTATAGAGACTTCAATAAATAGTAGAATTAATATAAATGCATAAATCTAATAATGCAGTGAAAGAAGTTAAAAAGGTTAATGTTTCAGTAATGGAGCATTAATCTTTTTTTTATGCACTGAAATATTTATAAAATCCAAGATAACTAGGGGTGAAAGATACAGTAAGCTAATAAGCAAGGAAATCCTAGTGTCAATATAAATAATAAGCTAATAAAAGAAAATCTAATCAGATAATAACTAAAGCAATAACCAATCAATAAATAATAAAATCATTCAATGAGATAAACAATTGAAAATACAATACATCAATCAAGATAAATACACAAAAAAATAACGATAAGGTAGATAAAAAGAGAGATTTCATAAAATGTGAATAAGAATACTATTCAGATTGAAAAGCTGTAAATAAAGGCTAAATCAACTGAATTAAAAATAGATAATAAATATATATTATAAATCTGATAACAGAGTTAATGTTTCTAATCAAGGAAGCATTAACTCTTTTTCTATTTCAAGAAGGAGGAATTGAGTATAGATAAGTCAGATTTCAATGGAATATATGAAGACCTAATTGAATTACTAGGTTTAGAAGTAACTATAAAAATACATGAATATTTCAAAGGACAACAAGTAAATTTTCCTATGTGATAAAAGAACTTCAAGGTAAATCCGTAAGCGATAGCAAAGAACTAGCTAAAAAATTAGGTTATACAGATAACTGGGTAAGAAAACTATTAAAGAAGATTGAAGGGAGTAATAACAATGAATGAGATAGTAGAGAATTTCAAGATATGTCTAGTTGAAGATGGTAAGAGTCCGAAAACAATTGAAAGCTATGTTGGAGACATTAATGCTTTCATAGAATTTCTAGGTAGTAAAGGAGTTGGATTCAATGGTACGTTACAACGATTCTACGTAGTAAGCTACAAGAATTTTCTAGTAGAGAGTAACTATGAGGTAGCAACAATCAATAAAAAGATAAATAGCATTCATGCGCTAAATAGATATCTTGTAGCAACTGGTGAGATGAAGGAAATAGTAGTAGAAAATTCTAAGGACAGAGTAAAGATAGCCTACGGTTCAGAGAAACAAGTAGAAGTTTACTCGGATAAAGAAGTTGATAGAATACTCTTCTACATTCAAAACGAGTCTAAGGTCAGTAAAAGAAATAAGGTAATTGTAATGTTACTACTATATACAGGAGTTAGAGTAAGTAAACCAGCAGGTCATAGCAGTGTAGATACTACTGGAACATTTTACATTAACAGTAGCAGAGAAGAAAAATTAAAGGCAGTAAATCTACTGTAGGAGGGATTGAAGAAATGATAATAATAAATACATTAGAGGACATAGAGAAAGCCGAGATAACTCCAAGGGAGTTGAAGAAGGAAATACTACAACATTTTCAAGAAATAGCTGAAAGTGATGGAGATACTACAAGGGAATACCAAGAGTCTAGAGATGTCATAATTCAGAGCATTGTAAGAGACATTGCATTCAAGAGTGAAGAAATCAAGAAAGTTGAAGTAGAAATGAAAAAGCTACTAAAACTACTAGACCTAAAGCTAGAAACAATTCCAGGGATAGATACAGTAACTGCAATAGCACTTGTTGCTCATATAGGAGACATTAAAAGATTCCGTAACGCTGATAAGCTAGCTAAGTTTTCTGGAATAGCCCCAGTAAATTTCAGTTCAGCAGGTAAAGGAAAAGATAAAAAGAGTAAACAAGGTAATAGAGAGCTCTACGGAGTTCTCTACTTTCTAGCAGTTCAACAGATACAAGTATCTAAGAAAGGAACTCCTAGAAATCCAGTTTTCCTAGAATACTACAAGAGAAAAGTCTCAGAAGGTAAAACCAAGATACAAGCATTGGTGTGTGTAATGAGAAGGCTTAACAATATCATCTACGGAATGATGAAAAATAAAAGTGAATATGTAATGCCTAATGTAGAAATAAAAGAGGCTGCATGATAAAATAAGGTTAACAGATTAAGGAAAAACAAGGCTAAAAAAGTAACTACATAACAGAAAAAATGATAAGTAGTTGGAAGTGGTCTTAAAACTGTGGTGAGGATTGAAAACACTCAATCCTACCACTGAAAATAAAAAGACAGACTCTGCCCAAGGGGGTGTTTGACCCAAAAGATATACATTTTATGCAAAGTTCAATAAAAAATCAGACTGGAAGCCATACTGTTCTTGAAAATGCAGAAGCGTTAAAGAATGGAACATTAAAAGCAAGCTGGATTGAATGAAATCCCAACACAATTGGCTACACCAGAAGAAATAGCTAGTCAAATGTGGAAAATGACAACGAAAAATGGAGGAACATCAATTAAATTAAAACTAGGAAATGGTGAAAGCATGATTATAAAACAGAGAAGGAGAGTAGGTAATGAATATATACACAGAAATTAAAAATGTGAAAACTAAAGAGGATTTTTTAAGATTATTGGAAATGCTAGCAAATGATAGAAAAAGTAATTCTGAGGAATGGGAGAATAAGAGTGTAGAAGATTACTTATTATCAATACAATCTTGGACTGAAGACATGGAAGGATATTATGAGAATAATAATCTTGAAGTTCCACAAAATATTGATTGGAACTTTATTGCTACAATTTTCTATGTTGGAAAAATTTATGAATAGGTAGATAAAATTACTGCATAATCTAAATAATATGGAAGAACAAAAAATATTATTTAAAAGATTAAGAGAGATTAAAGATTACTGGGTTAAAACATCATTAGAAAGCTTAAATGAAAATGCCGATTTAATATGGTCAGAGCATGAAGAAGAATACAAGATACTACAGTCAAATATTTTAGAAAAAGAAGAAAAGATAGCTTATTCTAAGGTGATAGATGAAGTAATTAAGGGGACTATGCACTCAATTTTAGTCATGCTTGATGGTGGAGATGAGTTAACAGATAAATTTAATATTGATATTATAAAGTACGATGACTGTATAAATATAATAATGCAGTGAAAGAAGTTAAAAAGGTTAATGTTTCAATAATGGAGCATTAATCTTTTTTTCTATAGGAAACTATAAAAAAACCAAATCTGTGGATAACTGTGATAAATAGTATAAACGCATAGTCTGCAAAGCAGATTTAAATATGGACAAACAATGAATAAACTAATAATATAATTATCATGATTAAGAATAAAATAACAGTTAAAAGAATATTAGAAGATAAGTACATTGATTTTAAAAATAAATATTGGGGTAAAGTCCAGAAGCGTATGTGTGTACAAATTGATGAAACTGTAAATAAAGCTATGAAATTTAGTGACACCAAATATGGTTTTGCTGAATATATGTGTGAAGAATGCGGTGAAAGTACAAAAGTACCATTTAGATGTAGAATATCAAACCCATTCCAATCGCCTTAGAAAATGCTTGTTTTGTATTGATGGAAATATTTCAATAAAGGTTGAAATAATAGCCCCTTTCAAATATAATATAGTAGGTATGACCAAATTCTGTAACGGAATTATCAAATAATGTTATATATAGAGGTGGTAACATGTATAAATGTGCCCTGATTTTAGCAGCAGGACAGGGGAAAAGAATTAAATCTGAACTTCCTAAGGTTTTACATAAGGTTTGTGGGAAGGAAATGGTAAATCACGTTATTGACAATATGAGAAGTGCAAACATAGAAGATGTAAATGTGATTGTTGGTAAGGGATCAGATTTAGTCAAAAAAGGCACAGAAAGCAGAAAAGTATCCTACTCTCTCCAAAAGGAACAACTAGGAACAGGAGATGCAGTAAAATCTGCAAAGGAATTTTTAAATAATAAAGATGGCGTAGTTTTAGTATTTACAGGGGATGCACCATTAACAAAAATAGAAACCATAAATGAACTATTAAAATCCCACATAGATAACAAAAATGCAGCAACATTATTATCAGCTTCAATAGAGGATCCAACTGGATATGGTAGAATTATTAGAGATGGTAATGAAGTTCTTAAAATAGTAGAACATAAGGATTGCAATGAGGAAGAATTAAAGGTAAAAGAAATGAATGCAGGAATGTATTGTTTTGATATAAAAAAATTGTTATCTTCATTGGATGAGCTTTCAAATAATAATATACAAGGTGAATATTATTTAACTGATGTTATTGGAATTCTTAAGGCAAAGGGAGAAAAAGTTGGAGCTTTAGTTACAGATTATGAAGACACAATTGGAGTTAATTCAAGAGCTCAACTTGCAGAGGCAGAAGGAATATTAAGAAATAGAATAAACCAAAAACATTTAGATAATGGTGTTACCTTAATTGATCCTAGTACTACATATATTGGTGTAGACGTTAAAATAGGACAGGACACAATAATATATCCCAATAATATTATTGAAGGAAACACAAGTATAGATGAAAATTGTGTTATTCTTCAAAATAATAGAATAAAAGATAGTATAATAAAAGAAGGAACTGAAATTCAAAGTTCAGTTATATTAAATAGTATAATTGGTAAAAATACTACAGTAGGGCCTTTTGCATATATTAGACCAGAAACTGTTATAGGAAATAATGCCAGAATCGGAGACTTTGTTGAAATAAAGAAATCAATTATAGGAAATGATACAAAAGTTTCTCATTTAACATATATTGGTGACGCAGAAGTTGGAGAAAGTTGTAATTTTGGTTGCGGAACTGTTGTTGTAAATTATGATGGAAAAGAAAAAAATAAAACTATTATAGGAAATAACAGCTTTATAGGTTGCAATACCAATTTAATATCACCTGTTTCAGTTGAAGACAATACCTATATTGCAGCAGGATCAACAATTACTGCACCTGTAAAAAGTGGAGATCTTGCAATAGCAAGAGCAAAACAAAAAAACATCCAAGGTTGGGTGAAGAAAAAGGGTTTAATTAAATAAAAATGTTAATATATAAATAAAATTAATCCAATTAAAGTTAAAATTTAAGGAGGCTTTACATTTATGTTATCCCATGTTAAAAATATCAAAATATTTACTGGTAATTCTCATCCCGAATTAGCAAAAGAAATTGCTAATATACTAGGACTTGAAGTTGGGGCTTCAAAAGTAGGAACCTTTAGTGATGGTGAAATATGTGTAGATATTAATGAAACAGTAAGAGGTACAGATGTATTTATAGTACAGTCAACAGGTTCGCCTGTAAATAATAATTTGATGGAACTATTAATAATGATTGATGCATTTAAAAGAGCATCAGCTGGTAGGATAACAGCGGTTATTCCATACTATGGATATGCAAGACAAGACAGAAAGGCAAAATCAAGAGATCCAATAACAGCAAAATTAGTAGCAGATTTATTAACAGCTGCAGGAGCAGATAGAGTTTTAACAATGGATTTACATGCATCACAGATACAAGGATACTTTAATATACCTGTAGATCATATGTTGGGGGCACCAATACTTGCAAAACACTTTATTGGATTAGGACTTGCAGATCAAGATGATGTAGTTGTTGTTTCACCAGATTTAGGTAGTGTAACAAGAGCAAGAAATTTTGCAGACAAGTTACATGCACCAATAGCAATAATAGACAAAAGAAGACCAAAGGCTAATGTTTCTGAAATAATGAATATTATTGGTGAAGTTGAAGGTAAGAGATGTATATTAATTGATGATATGATAGATACAGCAGGTACTATATCTAATGCAGCAAATGCATTAAAGGAACTTGGTGCAAAAGCAGTATATGCATGTTGTACTCATGGAGTATTATCAGGACCAGCATTTGATAGGATTAATTCATCAGCAATAGAAGAGTTAGTTATGTTAAATACTTTAACTCTACCAGAGGAAGGTAATTTAGATAAATTCACATCAATTTCAGTTGCACCATTATTTGCAGAAGCAATTAAGAGAATTTACGATGATGAGCCAATAAGTAAGTTATTTGAGTCTTAAGATTAATAATTATATACATAGGGTGTGGGAGTATTTTAAATATATTTAAAATACTCCCATTTTCAAATAAATAAACTAGATTATTTACAATTAAAGTGAACAAATTGTAA
>CAMNZV010000085.1 GCA_946575275.1 uncultured Clostridium sp.
ATATTATTTAAATTTAAATATTGCTTCTCTTATATTTAAATTTAAGGTATCACCTTTTTTAATAATATTTTTCACATGTGATAATTTATTGTTAATCTCCAAAAGAAATTTTAAATTTTCCTTTTCTTCTTTAGTTGTTTCAATGACTCTTTTTATACCACCATTTTCTATTACAATTCTTTTTGTAGCCATAAGTGCTAAAATAGGATCGTTAGTAGTCATAATTATTATTTTATCTTTTTTAGCTAGTAAATCTAATGCTATCACGTTATTTTCCATTCCATCTATTAGTATAATCTTAGATGGAGATAATAAGGCTACCTCTGCAAACATTAAGGCCCAAGATTGTCCATCACTTAGTTGTGTTAATGGTGTTCTCTTTTTAAATCTTTCACCTGATAAACTATTTGCATAGTCTATAACTTCATCAAGTTTATTTATATCTTCATAAATTAATCTAGTTTCTGCATGCATCAAAATGAAATCCTCAACTGTTAAGTCCATAACAAAACTACTATTTTTAGAAATTTGTGAAACTAAACTATTTTCAATGGAATATCTTTCTTCTTTTTGTGGTGTTTCTCCATTAATTAATACTTTCCTTTTGGTTATTGTATCCTCCTGTGCTATACATTCTATATCTGCAAGAAGCCTACTTTTCCCTGAACCAATATCTCCAACTACAGAAATTATATCCCCACTTCTAAAACTAATATTAATATCTTCTTTTTCATTGAACTTATTATGCCCCCCAATTACAGTTATCTCCTCTATCATAATCTCACCTACTTTATATATAATTTAATGTTTTATCATCTTTAATAACAACATTACCATGAACCTTAATATAATCGTAAAAGTTACAATTACCAGCCCTTTCACCTATTCCTTTTAGGGTACAGTCCACATATTTTGCACCACTTTTTGCCGCCTCAACTGATATGGCAAGGGCCATTCCAAAATCATTATGTGCATGTATTTCTACATCTATACCTGTTTCTTCAATTATTCTCCCTACAGCCCTTCTTGTAATACTAGGAGTTAATATTCCAACGGTGTCCGCATATCTAACCCTATTTATATCAAGTTTCCTTAGAATTTTACATAAGTGAATTAAATAGGTCATATCAGTTCTTGAAGCATCCTCAAATCCAATTGTTACATCATATCCAAAGCCTTTAGCATAAATAACACATTCCTTTATTTTTTCTTCTATCCAATGTTTATCTTTTTTTAAGTTTGAAAATATTTGTATATCAGATGTTGGAACACTTAAGTGAATTATATCTGGATTGCAATCAAAAGAATCTTGAATGTCCTTAATATTTAGCCTATTCCAAGTAGATACCAAGGAATTGGTACATTGTTCTTTAATGTCTAGTATGCAGTTTTTCTCTATTTTTCCCATAGCAGGAATTCCTGCTTCTATTTGATAAACATAATTTTCATCTAAAAATTTAGCTATTTCTAATTTTTGTTTTAGAGAAAAGGCTCTCCCTGCCTCTTGCTCACCATCTCTTAATGTTGTATCAACTATTTTGGAAGAAATATCCATTTCACACACCTACTTTCTTGCAAATTTCAAATAACTCATTATCCAATAGTCCCCTCATTTTTTCATTGCTTACTTTTTTAACTTCCTTTAGGATATCTATAATTTTATTATCATCACAATTAATATTTAATTCAGTAAGTTTAATCTTAATAGATCTTTTACCAGAAAATTTACCTAAAACAATGCTTCTTTCCCGTCCAACCTTTGATGGTTCATAAGGCTCAAAACAAATTGGATTTTTATATATACCATCAACATGAACTCCGGACTCAACATTAAATATACTATTGCCAATGCAAGGTTTATTTTGAGGTAGTTTTTCACAAGCTATTTCCTCAAATATATTTAATATTTTAGGAAACAAAGTTAAATTTCCTAAAGGTTTAACATTATCAATAAATTGTATTATTCCTAAAATTTCTTCTAAAGGGGCAAAATTACCTATTCCTGTAAAGGATGTAACAACATTTATCCCACCTGCATTAATCCATTCATAGGTAAGCGCTGTTGCGAATCCATTAATATTTTTAAAGGATATTTCCATATTCTTATTAATTTTAAGAAAAAACTTGTTATAGTCTTTTAAAAATATATCATCTGTAATTTCAACAACACTTATATTATTGGAAATCCTAAAGAAACTATTTGAATTGTTCACTTTTTTTTTATTATCTTTTAGATTTAGCAAGTTGTATATATCTTCATTAATTTCAATAATGTCAGCGCCTATATCATATAGTAGAGAGGATAATTTCTTAATCTTTTCAATATTTTTTATAAATCTATCACTATCTTTTTCCCAAAGTTCAATTAAAGTCCTATCTATTATTTTTATATTCTTATTCTCCATACAACTAGCCTCCTTTAATTTACGGTTAAAATAAAAAATCTCAAGGCAAGAATCTACAATTGTAGATTACTCTCCCTTGAGATATTCTTCAAATTATTTATTTGATTATATAATATTTTATGCTAGAGTACAAGTTTTATTTAATATATTTTTGAAAAATTGGATTAATCTTTTCTTTGAATTTATCAACTGGATTTTCAAAGACATAATCCCATCCTATCCAATTAAACTTTGCCCCCTTTGGCAATTTATTATCAACACCTTCCATAGTTGAAATGAAGTAATTATCTGCAAATATCTTTGCTACTTTTTCTGTTTTCATGAAATCGATAATTTTATTTAATTTTCCTGAAACGTTTTTCTTTACGATTAATACTTGTGGTTCTACAATAGCACCTTCCTTTGGCCAAATAATCTCTGTATCCCTAACATTTTCACATGCCTTTGCAAAACACCAAGGAACTACATAAATTGGTGCTGATTCACTGTTTCCACTTCCTGCAATTTTCGCAATTTTAGAGCCATGTAATACATTAATGGTATTATTTTCAAGCTTTTCTAAGGCTTCTTCTCCATAGTATTTAACATAGTGCATAGGTAACAACACACCTGTTTCACCATGTCCTCCTGGTATTATAATACTATTTTTATAGATTGGATTTAATAAATCTTCAAAAGAATTTGGAATTGGTAGGTTTCCAATCCTTTTCTTGTCTATCATAATTACAGTTGCAAAGAGAGATATTGGTGTAAATGCATTATATTTATCATAAAGGTTATATTCCTTAAATTCATCTGCAACCTCAAAAACCCTTTCAAAGCTTCCCTTAGATGTATAATTTTCTACAATTTTAGGATGTACATAATCTGACATACCAAAACTACAGGTTATATCCGGTATTTCATCAATTGAATTAGCAGTTAAAATGTTGCTTAAGCTTTTTTTGTTTACATCTATATTGTTGCATGATGATGGAACATAACTAAAATATTGTTCCCCAGTTTCTTTATAAGCTTGCCTTTCTAAATCATCGTAAGCTGCCTTAAATGCTGGTTTTATTGGGCATGGCACAAACCCTAAAAAATCTAATTTTGTACGGGTAAAACCCTCTTCATTTAATAATTCTTTTAACTTATCCATATTTATTCCTCCTTAACTAATTACAAAGTCCAACCTTTCTCCCTTTCTAATACAATTTCTTAGTTCATTTATCTTATTATCTATTTCTATTAGCCTTGGTAAGTTCAACCTTTCCCTATCTGTTGTTTCTATTACTTCCTTTACACCACCATTTTCTATAACTATTCTCTTTGTTCCCATTAGTGCTAGTATTGGATCGTGAGTAGACATAAGGATTATTTTTTCCTTTTTAACTAGTATCTCTAATGCCTTTTGCCTATCTATTCCCGCATTTTCAATCTCATCTATGAGTATTATTGGTGAACTACTTAATAGTGCTGTATCTGCAATCATTAATGCCCTTGATTGACCTCCACTTAATTGTGTAACCTTAGTATCAAAAGAAAACTTTTCCCCTGCAAGTTCATTTGCACATTCTAAAATGTTCTCTGTTACTTGCTGTATATTTTCTACTAATCTGCTTTCCGCATGCATTTTTATAAAGTCTAGTACAGATAAATCCATAACAAAATTCATATTTTGTGATAGTTGTGCAACTAACTTATATCCAATATCAAACCTTATTTCATCTGATGGAATTTTTCCTTCTAAAAGTATTAGCCTTTCTGTTGGTGTATCCTTCTGTGCTATACATTCAATATCTTCAAGAAATCTACTTTTCCCTGAACCTGTTGGCCCAACAATACATACAACTTCCCCTTGGTTTATTGTAATACTAACATTTTCTGGAGAGCCATCTTTATTTTTACCACCAACAATTGTAATTGATTTTAGTACCTTATATTCATCTTCTACCTGTTTTTCAATTTCATCTATAAATTTAATAAAGGATTCTATAAATTTCTCACTTGTTAGACCATAGTCCTTAAAATACTCTTCTGGCACTGAATTTACAATCTTAATTAGAGTATGTTTAGTATCTAAAACCTCAAGCCTAATTGCATCAAAAAAGTTCTTTGTATAAGGATACATTTCTATTATTTTGCTTATACTTGTACTCATAACTAATTTTTTAATATCACTAAACTCCATAAATCACTCCACCTTAAAACTCATTTTTCTAACGCTACCCATTTCATATTCTATTCCAATTTTGGTTTGACCCACACAATATGAACATAAAGCCGAAGGCATTGTAAACCTTAAGTGGTTGTCAATTAATGTGTCTACATCATTAGAATCTCTAAAATATTTACTTAAAGAATAGGACCCTTGCCCTGTTATTCCATTTACAAATAAAATTATTGCCATTGGATTTGCTTGTTTTATTCTATAAGTAAAAACTTCTCTTTCTGCTTGCGATACTATATCCCCCTTTGTTACCACAACTATATCTGCAAATTTAAGCATAGGTCCTATTTTTTGTGGTGTATTAACACCTGATAAATTATCTATTACACATATAGCTAACACTTTTTTTACATGTGGTGAACATCTATTGCAAAGTCCAGCACTTTCACTAATTAATACATCCATTTTACTTTCAATGCCCCATTGAAGACCATTTTCTATATTGGTAATGAAAAAATGATCTGGGCATAAATTCCCTGATAAACCTACATTTATGGGAATATTATGTTTTTCATATAAAATATTGTCATAAGAAGATAAACAATCAAACTTAATTACCCCAACCTTTAAATTATCTTTTCTTAAATGTTCAATTGTCTTTAAAATTATTGAAGTTTTTCCGGAAGAAGGTGGTCCTGATACAGTTATAAATTTCATTTTTTCACCTCCTACTTTTTCATTATTATCCAATATCCACTTTCATCATCATAGATTTCAAAATTAATGTCTAATTCATTAAGCATTCTTTTATAATCATCTGGTCCAAAACCATTTCCAAAGGTACACTCTGGCCAATCTGGATTATGTGTTTTCATTTTTTCTACTACATCATCATATATTTGCTTATTGCCAAACCCTCTACCAATATAGGTTTTACCATTTGGCTTAAGAACCCTATAAATTTCCTTAAATGCTATTTTCATTTCTTCTTCATCGCCCCAAAAAGCAAGGGAACTTCTTGAAATTATCAAGTCAAAGCTATTGTCTTGATAATTTATTTTATGAACAGTTGATACCATAGTTTCACCTGTATAGCTTAAATCCTCAAGTCTCTTTTTACATATTTCTATAGCATCTTCATTAATGTCACAGAATGTTAATCTTAAATTTGATATTTTTAAAACATTTATTCCAAAAAATCCACCTCCACAACCAATGTCAAGACACCTACGTTCAGATACCTTTGTTCTTTCTATTGCATGTTTTGCTATTACTTCATATAACGGGTAGAATATTTCCCTTGCAATATAATCAAAGCTTTCTGCTTTATTTACACAATTTGTTTTAGTCATATTAATTCCTCCAATTATTAATTTTATATAATATCTTTTATTTTAAGTTCTGTTATTTTTTCATACTCCTATATAAATCAAATAAGTATTATCTTCCGGCCTAGATTATTGTAAAGAAAAAGGCCTACCTAAAAATAGATAGACCCCAACGTCAACAACTAAATAAATTATTAAAATTTTGTTATGTTTCATTTCATTTATTATAGTATATTGCCTGTTCACTGTCAATTATTTAATCTTTTGTTATGTTTTATATCATATTATATTAATAACATTCTTATAACTATATTTAACCTCATCAATTAAATATACCTCTCTTTTTATAACATTAATATCTTTTGGCTCGTAAATTAAATAATTTAAACCTTCTCCAACTGCACTACTATATATAAACCCAGAATACCCCTTATTTTTTATATATTCACTAATAAATTGGAATGGAATATAGCTCATTTTTTCATTTACTGTTATCACCTTTGATAAATCCTTATCTATTACATCTATTAAAGCCTTATATTTTCCTTCCTTTGCATCATGAACATTAAATTTAAAGAACTTACAATTATCATTTATTCTTATTGTTGCAACTGTAACTAGTTCACCCTCATTAGGCTTCACTTCAGATATTGCTGTTTCAATATCTGAACATAAGTATAAATAAGCTATCCATTCAGGATTTAGTCTACCTTCTCTTGCAAGTTTTTTAGGTGGTGCTAGAAGCTCTGTGCTTGGAGCATTTCCAAAGTCTCCAATTCTAGCTCTGTAAAAATCAATATGTCCTTTGTATGATGAATTATCATATTCCTTGCAATCATTTGTTATTATGTCTAAATCTTTTATTATTTTTTCACCACTGAAAAATCTATTTTTATTAATAATATTGAATTTAAAAGTATCCCATTTTATTTTTGCTTCTTCATAGTCAGAGTTTGTATAAAGTTCAATCATTAAAAATCAACTCCTATTTATCTACTTTAATGAATTATATCACATAACGTGAAATGCTCTCCACTTATAGAAGTGGGAGCTTCTTGGTCAATATACCTAACGGTACAAGTTTACCCAAGCTAACAAGG
>CAMNZV010000086.1 GCA_946575275.1 uncultured Clostridium sp.
TTACTGAACCTGCAAATTCAATTACCATATTAGTAGCAACATTTCCTGTTAATTGTTTAATTATGAAAAGTATAAGATCCTTTGCATAAACACCTTCCTTTAATTTACCATTTAATACAATCTTTATTGTTTTAGGGAAATGGAAAGCACAAACTCCCTTTAATATACCAACCTCAAGATCTGTAGTACCAACACCTGCAGCAAATGCTCCAAAGGCACCATGTGTACATGTATGAGAATCTCCCATTATTATTGTATATCCTGGTCTTACAAATCCTTTTTCAGGGAATATTGCATGACATACACCATTTCTTCCTATATCAAAGAAATCCTTAATTCCATTTCTTCTAGACCAATCACGTAAAATCTTACCTTGTTCTGCTGTTTTTGAATCTTTAGCTGGAGTAACATGATCTATAACTGCCTTAATTTTAGTTGGATCAAATACTCTATCCATTCCTCTTGCCATAAGATCTGTAATTGCTATTGGTGTTGTAATTTCATGACAGAAAACTCTGTCTAATTTTAAAACATGCGTATCAGGGAAAGGCATATTAACCCTATGCGCATCAAATATTTTTTCTGCTATAGTCTTACCCATATCTTTATCTCCTTTTTTATTAAATTCCTTTAGTCTACCACTTTAATAATTATATAATTTTATGTCTACTTTTGAAAGTACAATATAAAATTCTTTTACTTTCCTATCTATTATTACATATTTTTCACCCTAAGAATGTAAACTATGATACAATTAAGAAAATAAATTCATTTGGAGGTATCTAATCATGACTATTCATAACAAACTAAATATCCCAACAAATTTTTTTGAAACCTTTAAAACAAAGCCTGCTCAATTTTTTAAATACAATGAAACAATTTATTTGCAGGGTGAAATCGCAAACAATTTTTATTATTTAAAGGAGGGCTCCGTTTATGCCTTTGTAAATTCTGCTGATGGTCTTGAAAAAACCTTGTCAACCTATAGCAAAGGTGAAATTTTTGGTGAAGCCTCATTTTTTGATGGATTTCCTAGAATGTCCTCTGCAAAAACCCTATCTGCTTCAGAAATTATTATTATTAATAAAGCTGATATTATGCTATATTTTCAAAGGGATCCCTCTCTTGCCTTTAATTTTATAGAGCTATTATCTAAAAAGGTAAGAATGCTTTCAAATGAAATTGATAATATTTCCTTCCTATCAGCTGAAAAACGTATAGCTCAATACATAATAAATATGAGTCTTTATACAGATACCTCAATTAATTGTACTCATGAGGGTATTGGCAATGCCGTTGGTACAAGTCGCATTACTGTTAGTAGAACCTTAACTAAATTTTCTAAAAATAAATGGATAGATACAAAATATAAAAAAATACTTATCCTAAATAGAAAAGCTCTATTAGGATTTTTAGAGTCCTAATTTATCAGCACTCCCTAAATGCTTATTGTCTTTTTGTAATTTATATATTGATTGATTCCCATTAAAAACATAAGAAATAGAACATACTATTACAAATAAAAGTATATTATCAGTTCCAAAAACCTCTGCACCAATTAATATTGGAGCTAACAATGTATTTGTTCCTGCTGCAAACACTGCTGCATAACCTAAAGCTGCAACTAATATTGTTGGCAATCCTAATAAAGAAGCCAATACAACTCCAAGGCTTGCACCTATGCAAAATAACGGTGTTACTTCCCCTCCCTGAAAACCAGCTGACAAACTTAGAATTGTTAATGCCATCTTTAATATCCAGTCATATTTGTATATATTACCATTATTAAAACTTTCACTAATTATATTATTTCCAAGCCCACAATACCTTCCATAATTTAAAATAAGTAATAGAATAGAAATACCACTACCCATAATAAATACTTTTCTTATAGGGTCCTTTAACTTTTTACTAAAAAACTTTTTGCTTAATTCTAAAATATTTGCAAAGGCACCACCAACTATTCCAAATAATATACTAATTAAAATAACCTTTAAAACAGTTCCCGTAGATAAATTTAGTGTTTCATTAATTGTACAAGAAAATTTCTCAAGCCCTAGATAATGTGATGTATAGCTTGCTACAAAGGATGCTGTAAGTGCAGGAAGCAATACTTCATAAAGAAGTGTACCCGCCACTAGAACCTCCATTGCAAAAAATGTAGCAGCTAATGGTGTTTGAAACAGCCCAGCAAATCCTGCTGCCATTCCCACAACTAAAAGAGTTCTTGAATTGTTAGGTAATTTCATCTTTCTTCCTAGAGAATGTGAAAATGTTGCTCCAAGCTGAACTGCAACCCCTTCTCTACCAACACTAGCACCAAATAAATGGGAAATCCAGGTACTTATCATTGCAAGAGGAATTAGCCTTTTGGGGATTATTTCTTCATCTCCAAGACCAACCTTAAAAATAAGTGTCATCCCCTTTAAGCTTTCTTTACTATATATTTTGTATAATTTCATAATAAGTATTCCTGCAATAGGCAAAAATGGAACAAGCCTCAAGGTATTATTATTTCTTATGTAAGTAACCTTTAGCAATACTTCCCCAAATATTGCATCAATTATTCCAACAAAAATCCCTACTATAACAGCAATTAAGGTATACATAATTGCTTCTTTATAAGCTTTATATCCTTTTATAATCATGATTTTTACCTCCAGCATATTATTAAATCTCTATTTTTTACTACTAAATTCAAAAACTCTGGATAAATTGCCATTAACAAATATTCTAAAGTCTATGATTCATTTACCAACTTCCCAGTCATATGATCAATTGATAATTCTAAAATTTGTACTCTTGCAACTGCTTTGTTAATTTCCTCCTCAACAGATTCAGCTGTTGGATAATATTTAAGCCCAAGGTGACGAACAATTTTTATGGTTTCATCAACATTATCAATTCTTTTTACGCTGCCAAAGATAACAATACTTCTAATATTTAATGCCCATTCACCTTCCCTTAAAAAGCCCTTATCCATAACACAAAATGATACTCTATTATCCATAGCTAAAGCATCAAGCTTATGTCCTTCTTTTGCACAATGAAAGTAAATTTTTTTATCCATATATATATAATTCATTGGAAATGCATATGGATAACCATCTTCACCATATACTGCAAGAACCCCTCTAGGCTGTTCTTTTAAAATATCAATACATTCTTCCTTAGATATTTCTTGTTTAAATCTTCTTATTTTACGAAACATAATATTCTACCTCTATTCATATGTTTTAATTTAATATTTTGATAACTTTATAAACCAAACAAATCAAATACATGACTTTCATCAAGTATACGTTCACTATCTTTTTCTTTATCTGCATTTTTAAGCATACTTTCCATTTTTTCTTCCATTGATTTTTTAAGTAACTCTTGAAAGTCAATATCTCTAAGCTTGAAAAATAAAATTGGTTCTTCATCTAACCTTGCCCCAATTCCGTATAATACAGCTGCTATATGCTTACACATTCTTGCAGAATCAGGACAATTACAGTTAAAATGAATTTCTTTTGGACTTGGAAACAATCCACCTTTCAAATCACTAAAGAATTCATGGAACTCTTTAGGAAATTTGCCAAGCAGCAAGTTTTCCATTGTATCAATTTTACGATTGCAAGTTTCTAGTAACATCTTCCATTTAGTGTTATTTAATTTGTCAATATTAATTTCAACTATATAGGGTTTTGAGCTACTACCATGAACTAATGCTTCAACCTTTCCTTCATAAATTTTCAAATCAAGGACAGCACCATTTTTTACATAGGACCTTCCTCTTTCTATTCTATTACTATAATCAGCATAACTTTCTAAATTTTTATTCCATGCTTTGCCCCACCACTTGCTAGCAATACTTTTACCTTCAATAATAACTGGTGATATATCAGCTCTTGTTTTTTTTAGCTTATTAAGACTTTTTTTAGCCTGTTCTCGTTTTTCAGAAGCTGTAACATATTTATGATAGCCATAATAACCCATTTACTTTTCACCTCCTAGTCTGAATAATTCCATAATCTCATTGTTGTCAAGTTCTGTAATCCAATTTTCTCCTGATGAACCTATTATATCCCCTGCCAATTTTTGTTTTTCTTCTATCATTAAATCAATTTTTTCTTCAATTGTACCTTCTGTAATAAATTTATGTACCATTACATTTTTTGTCTGACCTATACGAAATGCTCTGTCTGTTGCCTGATTCTCAACTGCGGGATTCCACCACCTATCAAAGTGAATAACATGATTTGCTGCTGTAAGATTTAATCCAACACCACCTGCTTTAAGTGAAAGCACCATAAAAGGAATGTATTCTTCTCCATTGAAAGATTCAACCATTTCACCTCTATTTTTAACAGTAGTTCCTCCATGAAGAACTAAACCTTTTCTTTTAAATATCCCCTCTAAAAAATCTGCTATAGGTTCAGTCATTTCTTTAAACTGTGTAAACACAAGTACCCTTTCTCTTTTTTCATATATATTCTCACAAATATCTCTAAGTTTTTCAAGTTTACCACTATAATCTACCTTATAGTCACCAAGCCCAAGATACTGGTCTGGATGATTGCATATTTGTTTAAATTTAATTATACTTCCAAG
The DNA here is from genome assembly GCA_946575275.1 of uncultured Clostridium sp. GTDB lineage: Bacteria > Bacillota > Clostridia > Clostridiales > Clostridiaceae > Clostridium. The sequence continues at coordinate 4,597 of CAMNZV010000086.1, forward strand.
AACAAGACCTTTTTTTCCTATTCCCTCTGAATTTTGTAGTTTGTATTCAAGCTCCTTAACTAGTTTATTATATAGAACAATTTGTTTTTTGCTTAAGGACGCATACTCTTTAATTTCAACCTTTTCTGGTAAATCAGCTATAACTTTTTTATCTGTCTTAAGCCTTCTTAATATAAATGGATTAATAATATTTTTAAGTTTTGCATAATTAGTGTTATTTGCCCCAATTCCTTTTGTGAAATTTGTAAATTCTTTAGCATTTCCAAGCAAACCTGGATCTAAAAAATCAAATAATGACCAAAGATCTGATAGCCTGTTTTCAATAGGGGTACCTGTCATTGCAATCCTCATTTGTGCCTGTATTTGTTTAATTGTTTTAGTTTGCTTTGTTCCTGGATTCTTAATGGCTTGTGCTTCATCAAGTATCAGTATATCCCAAAATGTATTTTTCAACTCCTCTAACCTATTTGCCATGCCATAGGTTGTAATATATAAAAACGAATTTTCTTCTTCTAAGGTTGTAGCTGCTTCTTTTCCATGAAGTACAACCACTGACATTTCAGGAACAAATTTTTCTATTTCCTTTTTCCAATTTCCTATTAATGATGCCGGAATTACCAGAAGTACTTTTCCGCCTTTTTCAACTCTATATTTTTCAAGAAAAGCAATAATCTGCACTGTTTTCCCAAGTCCCATATCATCTGCAAGACAAGCCCCAAAGCCAAGTTTTTGCATATATGAAAGCCAAGAAAAACCTGTATTTTGATATGGTCTTAAATTAGCATTAAATCCCTTTGAAGGTTTTATTTCTTTTATAATTTCAGGATTTATCATAGTTTCTCTTATTTTTTTAAGCCATGCTCCATTTGATACTTCTAGATCTATATAAGCTTCATTAATTCCAAGACTTTCACCTGGATTTAATTCCATTCGCATTGCCTCTGCTATAGTTAATCCTTCTTCTTTAGATAAACTACTAGCTTTTTCATAGGCATCTAAAACCTGTGACAACTTGTTTTTATCAAGCTCTATCCATTTTCCCTTAATTAAATTTAAACCTTCTGATTCTAAAAGTAGCTTTTTCAATTCTTCTTTAGAAATCTTTTCATCCCCCAGTAATATTTCTGGTTCAAAAGCTAATAAGGCATCCATTCCAACCTTTGATGGCTCTTTCTCTCCAATAGAAACTGAAAGTCTTAAAGAATTGCTCTTCTTCTTCCACCAATTTGGAATCCTGCACATTATCCCTGCTTCCTCATAAATAGAAATTTCTTTTAAAATTATATATGCTTCTTTTTTAGTAAACTTTAAAGGTGAAAACAGTTCACCCTTTTCCATAAGCTCTGATATAAAATCACTTTTATCTGCCACCTTACTTATTGTTGACATTAATTGAAGAAGCTTTTCCTTATTATCTTTATATTCTAAAAGAGCATTTTTTAAAGGCATATGCTTTGCCTTATGTGAGCCTGCCTCTTTATTTTCTGTTGCATATGTAGCCAAAAATGCAAAGGGATAATTTTCTTCCTTATTTTCAACTAAGTGAAAATACACTCTTCCAACTACATTAATATTAGTATTTCTATCCATAAAGAAATCCTTCACACTTCCCTTATAGACAGATATCTCTTTTCTATATATATCAATAATTTTTTCCAATGCATAAGAAATCCATTCATCATTTATAAATTCTGTACCTATTGAAAAAGGTATTCTGCTTTTAATTTCATCAAATTCATCACAATCTAAAGATAATTCTGCCTCTTCCCTAGTATATTCTATATCTGACTGCCTTGAAATTTTCATTATTAATTTATTAGCTAAAAATTTCAGAAAACTTATGGATTGTGACATCCAATCATCTTGATTGGAAAATCCAAGTTCCCATAATGCCTTATATTTATCTTTTGAAAATTTTGTGTACCAATCTTCCTGATTTCTTTGACTTTCTTCCCATTGATTTTTATTAGAAACCATTTCATAATCTACTATAAAACCTGTTTGAGTAAAGATAGCTATTAATTCCTTATTTTCATTACGCTTCTGCTCCAAAAAATACCCTCCTAACATTAATCTAACTTTTTTATGTTAACCAAATAATACCTAACTTAAAAATAAAAATCAAGTTTTTAACACAACTATTAACCTGCAAAGAAAAAGCACACAAACAAAATATTATTCTTGTTTGTGTGCCAATTTCTATTCAACTGATTTTAAAGCTTCTAGCATATTAACCTTCTTTAATTTATTATTAACATAATATTTCAAAGCTATTAAAATAACTGTAATTACTATGAATGGAACAATATAGGCTCCCATCCAAAGATTCGGATTAAACATAACCTCATCTGGTGGAACAACATTTAATATATAGCTATGCAAT
>CAMNZV010000087.1 GCA_946575275.1 uncultured Clostridium sp.
TACATATTATTTAGAGTTTTCTGATGATTATGATGAAAAATATTATTATATAACAGAGGCTAATAGTGCCTATATGAAAAAATGGAGATTAGAAGGTTGTCCAAATATTTATAAAATAATATTAGACAAGGATAAAAAAAATATAATATCAGATATTGCCTTTAGTAAAAATGGAAGAATAATATTAACTTAAGAAATGGAGAAAAATAATGAATTTAATAACTTTAGAGAATGTTAGTAAAAGTTATAGTGAAAAACAACTTTTAAATAATGTTTCACTTGGTATAAATGATGGAGACAAAATAGGAATAATTGGAGTTAATGGAGCAGGAAAATCAACCCTTCTTAAAATAATTGCAAATAGAGATGAATTTTATGATGGAACACTAACAAAGGGAAGGGATATTAGAATAGAATATTTATCTCAGCACCATAATTTTGATATGAATTCAACCATTATAAAAGAAATATTTAAAGGTGAAACTAAAGATATAAAGCTTTTAAGAGAATACGAAGAAGCCTTAATAATTGCAAATAACAATCCTTCAAAAGAGATAGATAATAAAATAATTAGGCTTCAAGGGGAAATTGATAGTTTATCCCTGTGGGATTTAGAAACAGAGGCTAAAACAATTTTAAATAAGCTTGGTATTAAAGATTATAATGAAAAAATAGGTAATTTATCAGGAGGACAAATAAAAAGAGTTGCTTTAGCTGCAGCATTAATATCACCCTGCGATTTATTAATTTTAGATGAGCCCACAAACCATTTAGATTCAGATTCTATAGAATGGCTTGAGAATTATTTAAATAAAGGTAGTTCTGCATTAATTATGATTACCCATGATAGATATTTTTTAGATAGGGTGGCTAATAGAATTATTGAGCTAGACAATGGAAACTTATATTCCTATGAAGGTAATTATACAAGCTTTTTAGAAAAAAAATCAGAAAGAATTGAAAATGAAGCTTCAAAAGAAGAAAAAAGACAATCCTTAATAAAAAAGGAATTAAAGTGGGTAAGGCGTGGTGCAAAGGCTAGAAGTACCAAACAAAAGGCTAGACTTGATAGATTTGATGAATTAATAAATCAAAAAACAATTAAAAGGGAAACAGATATTGATATTCCTTTTGTAGGCAGAAGGCTTGGTAAAAAAATAATAGAAATTAAAGATTTGTCTAAAAGCTATGGTGATAGAAAATTAATTGATAACTTTAACCATATCTTTATTAAAGAAGAGAGAATTGGTATAGTTGGACCAAATGGTTCTGGTAAAACAACATTAATTAATATTATTCAAAATAATATAAAGGATTATACAGGAAACATAGATATAGGTGAAACAGTTAAAATAGCATGTTTTTCACAAGATAATGAAGAACTTGATAATAATATGAAGGCTATTGACTATATTAAAGAAGGTGGCGAATATATTGAAGTTGCAGATGGCACCAAAATATCTGCTTCAACCCTATGTGAAAGATTTTTATTTGATGGAAATTTGCAATATTCAAAAATAGAAAAGCTTTCAGGTGGAGAAAAAAGAAGGTTATTTCTTTTAAGAATTTTAATGGAATCACCAAATGTATTACTTTTAGATGAACCTACAAATGATTTAGATATAAACACCTTAACAATATTAGAAGACTTTTTAGATACATTTATTGGAGTAGTAATTGTTGTATCTCATGATAGATATTTTCTAGATAGAATATGTAATAGAATATTTTCCTATGAAGGCAATGGTTATATAAAAAAATACAATGGAAACTTTAGTGATTATAAGCTTGTTTATGAAATAGAAGAGGAAAAAAGAGAAAAAGAAGCTCCAAAGGAAAAGAAACTTCAAGAGAAACCTAATAATACAGATAATAAACCCAAATTTTCTTTTAAAGAAGCTAAAGAGTATGAAGAAATAGAAGGTATAATTGGAAAATTAGAAAGTAAAATAGAAGGTATAGAGAAAGATATGATAGCTAACTCCACTAGTTATGGAAAGCTTCAAGAATTATCAAAAGAGAAGGAAGATTTAGAAATACAATTACTAGAGAAATACGAAAGATATGAATATTTAGAAAACATATCCAAAGCTATTGAAGACTATAAAAATAATAAGTATAATTAAGTGGATAAATAAGGAGGGTAAAATATGAAGTATGAAATAAAATGCAAGCCATTTCCAGTTGTTGTGTGCAACTTGGAGGCTAATGAGAAAATGATAACGGAAAAAGGTGCCATGTGTTGGATGAGTCCAAACATGAAAATGGAAACAGTAGGTGGAAGTATTGGAAAAGCTATAGGTAGAATGTTTTCAGGAGAATCTTTATTTCAAAATATTTATACATCAATAGGAGGAGAAGGGTTAATTTCCTTTGCGTCAAGCTTTCCTGGAACAATTATTCCCTTTGAAATATCTTCGCAAAATGAACTTATTGTACAAAAAACTGCTTTTTTAGCATCAGAGGTTGGAGTAGAATTATCAATTTTCTTTCAAAAAAGATTAGGTGCAGGATTCTTTGGAGGAGAAGGATTTATAATGCAAAAGCTTTCAGGAAATGGAACTGCATTTGTAGAATTTGATGGAGATTTAGTTACCTATGATTTAGAACCAGGACAAAGTATGATAATAGATACAGGATACCTTGCAGCTATGACAAGTACTTGTACTATGGAAATACAATCTGTTCCAGGACTTAAAAATAAATTTTTAGGTGGAGAAGGATTATTTAACACTAGGGTTACAGGTCCAGGAAGAATTTATATTCAAACAATGCCTATAAATTCTGTAGCTAACAGCCTATCACCCTATATTGCAAAAGGTTCAAATTAATAATGTATAATTAAAAAAATTTTTAAGCATAATAATAAATGAAGGTATCCTTTAAGGTTTCTTTTAGGGTGTCTTTACCGCCAAGGTTGTTAGGTGGTTTTGCTCCTTTTACTTTAGTTCTTAGATTAAAGGCTATGGTAATAATGGAGAATACAACATTGAAGCTGTTATAATCTATTTAATTTTTAATTAGATTTATGACAGCTTCTTTTCTTGTTTTAAATTGTACAATTTTCAAAATCTTGATATACTATAAAATATAATTATAAAAGGCGGAGTATAAATGGAAGTTAAAATTAAATTAAAAGGAAAACAAGAACCTCTTATTTTTAAGGGAGATAAAATTGATGTTTTGGACTTTGAAATAAAGGGTGAAAAATATAAGCAAATAAGATATATGGATTTTAAAAAAGGGATTTCTAAGTCGGAGTATATAAGTTGTGATATTATAATGGATATAAGGACTATTGATAAATAAGTTATATTTACTAAGAGGTGGAATAATGAAGATATTTAATAACATAGATAATATTGTTCGTGATGATATGGTTGAGTCAATAAAAAAAGGAAGTAGGGTTTCTGTAGCAGCGGCTTGCTTTTCTCATTGCCGCTTCTGACTTCTTTGAATTATCGGTAGCAGTTGCAATAGCACTTTTTGGGATAGATTCACCGGTAGTTCTTGCCTGTACTGTAGGAGTGCTTACAGAGGTACCTGTAATGCTACTGCTCGTCAAGTTTGTAAATAAAACAAAACACTGGTTTCCAGCTAAATCATAATAGATTAAATATATAAACGGAGGATTGATTATGAAAAAGAAGGTAGCATTTGTATGTGTTCACAATTCATGTAGATCTCAAATGGCAGAGGGGTGGGCGAAAAAATTAGGCAGTGATGTATTAGAGGTGTACTCAGCAGGCACTGAAAAATATCATGAAGTGAAGCCATTGGCTGTACAAGTCATGGAGGAAGTAGAAGTTGATATGAGCAAACACTATTCCAAGCTGCTTACTGACATTCCTGAAGAAGTAGATTATCTTATTACCATGGGATGTAATGTGGTATGTCCTTTTGTACCATGCAGTCATAGTGAAGATTGGGGACTAACAGATCCTTCTGATGGACCAGTAGAAGATTATAGAAAAACAAGAGATATAATAAAAGATAAGGTAGAGGATCTAATTAAAAGAGTAAAAGATAGTGATATTTTATAATAATCTTGTGATACTCTTAATGGCGTAAAATAATAGAACTAAAAGTCTTCACTTAACTTAAAATATAGAGTATTTATAGATATATTCCTCAATACCTTAAAAACTACAAAACTACCATTGATCTGTCATCTGATATGCAGTTATTTATAAGGGTGGAATTTACAGACTAACAATAACTTGGACATCAATCAAAGGTCTCCGTTTCAGTTTGATTTCAAGGAAGCAATTGGCATCCGTAAAATTAGCCGTGAGGTTTCTATTGGATATAATTTATATGATAATTCTGGACAAATGGAAGAGTATAAGAATAACTTTTTTGTGAGATATATTGATGTACGTGATGATTCAATTGATTTATTAAATATGAAAAAAATCCTGAGGCACATCCTTATAGTGAAGGGAAAGGATGTGTCTCAGGAATTTGGTTACATTTAAACAATAGAAATTAATATATTTTATTGTAATATACCACTTTCAGAAATAATGCCAATTGCCTCTTCAATTTCACGTGCAGAAATAGTTAAAGCAAATCTTACGTATCCCTCTCCAAGAGAACCAAATGCATTACCAGGAGTACATATAACTCCTGTTTTATCCATTAATTCCATAACAAAATCAGTTGAGCTTTTAAATTTACTTGGAATAGGGGCCCATACAAACATAGATCCCTTAGATTTAGGTATATTCCATCCAATTTTGCTAAGACCTATACAAAGAGCATTTCTTCTATTTTCATATTCAATTTTATGTAAAGCAATACTTTCCTTTGGTCCATTTAAAGCAGCAATTGCAGCTTTTTGTATTGGAGTAAAAATTCCATAATCTATTTGAGATCTTAAAACTTTAAATTTTTCTATAAATTTTTGATTTCCAAGAAGAAAAGAAACTCTACTTCCTGTAATATTATAGGATTTTGATAAAGAATAAAATTCAACACCAACCTCCTTAGCACCCTCAAAGGCTAAAAATGATCCACAAACAGGATTTGCAGGATAGGAAACTATCATAAATTTTGTTTTTCTTAATATCTCTAAAGGTATAGCATTTAAATCAGCTAAGGAATATTTCCAGTTTTCAGGATTTTTTGCTGATTCAATTAATGCATTAATAATATGAGTATCAGGTTTAAGGTCTGGAGTACCAACAGAAAGGTTGTATACTTTCTTTCCCTCATTAATCATTTCACTTTTTTTATTGTTTAAAATAGTCAAGATTACTTGAAAAAAAGTCAATTTCCATTATTATGAGCCTCCTTAAAATTATATGTACAATCCATTATACCACTTACAGAAAAAAATAATTACATTAAAATAGATGATAAATGTTATCAATTTAATTGACAATACATAGATTGAAAAGTATAATGAATTTATAGTGATAATCAATTTCAAGATTGAAAGGTGGGATTAATATGGCTTTATCAATGGTTAATGTTGGCGATATTAAGACAATAACAGAATTACGAGCAAAAGATGAAGTGAAAAGACATTTAATGAATTTAGGTTTTACAATAGGTGAAAAGGTTGAAGTTATTGCTGATAATCCAAGCGGTGTTATCTTAATGGTTAAAAATGCAAAAATTGCACTTAATAAATCTATGGCAAATAAAATCTTAGTTCAATAAATTTTAGGAGGATGTTATGAGCAGTTTAAAGGAATTAAAGCCGGGGGAAAAAGGCGTAATTAAAAATTTGGGTGAAAAGGGACAAACAAGAAGAAGACTTATGGATATGGGATTAACACCTGGAACAGAAATTGAGGTTATTAAGGTTGCTCCATTAGGTGATCCTATAGAGGTTAACGTTAGGGGCTATGAGCTTAGTTTAAGAAAGGACGAAGCTAGTCAAATCAATTTAGTTTAATTAAGGGGGAGCCATGAAATATAAAATAGCACTTGCAGGTAATCCAAACTGCGGAAAAACAACACTTTTTAATGAAATAACAGGTTCAAAACAACATGTAGGTAACTGGCCAGGAGTTACAGTTGAAAAAAAAGAAGGTACTTATAAAAAAAATAATGAACTACAAATAGTAGATTTACCTGGAATATATTCTTTGTCACCATATTCAGCAGAGGAAATAGTAGCAAGAGATTATATTATTAATGAAAAACCAGATGTAGTTTTAAACATATTAGATGGTACAAACATTGAAAGAAATTTATACTTAACAATGCAGATAATTGAAACGGGAATTCCTGTGGTACTTGCAATTAATATGATGGATGAAGTTTTAAGCAGTGGTACAAAGATAGATATAGATAAATTATCTAAAGAACTAGGAGTTAAAATATTCCCAATAGTTGCAAGATCTAATAAGGGTATAAAGGAATTAATGGATTTTGTAGCAGATCATTGTAAAACAAAAACAACTGTAACAAAATTAAATGTTTTTTCATCTCAGGTTACAAATTTACTTACTGAAATTGAAGGATGCTTTAATGATGATAAAGAAGATATTAAATATTGGAAAAGTATTAAATGTCTAGAGCAGGATGAAATTTTACTAAAAGAGTTAAATAGCTCCGAAAAGGAGCAAATAGATAAAATAATAGAAAGAGCTGATAATTTATTTGATGGTGATTCAGAAGCGAAAATAGCAGATGAACGATATAAATATATATCAAGTGTTATATCAAAAACTGTTACTAAGGCAAAAAGTTCATCTGGAGCTAGAAAAGAAACAACTTCAGATAAAATAGACAAGGTTCT
>CAMNZV010000088.1 GCA_946575275.1 uncultured Clostridium sp.
TAAAGCATTTCTAATATTAGTACCCTCTCTATTTGTAATAAATTGTCCATTCATATTATTTAATGCTTGTTTTATAGCATTAGTTTCACTACCTATAGGTAATGCATTACTATAATCACCTCTAAATTCAGATAAACCTATCTTATAGTTCTTGTCAGATATTTTTGTTACTAATTCGCTAGTTAAGGTGAACCTTCTACCACTTGAATCATATCCACCAAATACATCCTCTGAAACTTCCTTGCCGGTAAAAGACTCATATTGCTCTTTTGTATACATACTCCATGAATTATCAAGAACAAACAATATTTGTGCAGCATATTTTTCACTAACCAATTTAGAATCCCCTACAACATAATTGGAAAAGTGATCCAACTTAGCCTCTACAGTTTTATTTTCTTTGTCAACCAAGGTTTCAATCTTTTCATAGGATGAATCTTCTAAATTAACATAGTATAAAGATAAATTATCTTCATTTAAATCACTTTTCTCTAATTCTTCGGTAGTGTAAGCTATTGTAACAATAGCTTCATCAATTTCCCCCTCTGTATGAAATGTATATAACTTGTCTATTAACCCAACCTTATTACTTAATTTCGTGTTTTCCCTCATTTCAGAAATAGTACTTGGAATATTACCCCTTCCTGTTATTTTAATTTTAACATTTTCTGTATCTATATCATATGTTAATATTCTTTCTCCATCTTTAATTCCATCATTGTAGGTACTAGCAAGTAGTGGATTTAATCCTAATTCAATTTCATCATAATCATTTAACCCATCATTATCAGTATCTTTGTTATTTGGGTCTGTTTTGCTAACAAATATTTCATACTTATCCTCTAATCCATCCATATCTGAATCTGCTAACATTGGATTTGTTTTATACTCTTTTTCTTCTTTATTAGTTAGTCCATCATAATCAAGGTCTTCGTCTGAATCTAGGTCAATATCAGAGTTCATGAATAATTCAGTTTTGTTTACATCAAATGGAACAACGTAAAATTCTTTTGTAATCTTTCTCTTCTTATATGTTGCCGTAATCTCACATTTACCAGTTTCCTCACTTAAATCCCATAAAAGTTCCAAACCATTACTTTCTATTTCTCCAAAATCACTATAATACTTAATTTGCTCAATATTTTTTTCATCTGAAAAATCAACTCCTAATTTAACCTTTGTTTGAGTTATATATTGCAAATTATTATCAACATAATTTGTATCCCAACTTAACTTAGAAAATCCATATAAATAATTAAAAAGACTAATAAGCATTATAAATATACTTAGGCAAATTAATACAATACTAATTAACTTCTTATGCTTTGACATCAAACTTTTTATTTTTCTTATTTTAGAACCTTTTTCCTTATTAACAATATTATTACCACAATTAGGGCAATAATCCATATCTCCATCTATTCTATTACCACAATTAGGACAAAACATAATAATCCCCCTTATATATTATTGTTTTCTCTTTATGTCAATTCTTCATATTCTAAAATAATTTAAAATAATTTAAAATATGTATAGAATATTCCACTTGCTAATATAGATAGACAGATTAAATTTGTATACAGTCTTGCATCCTCATCTTCAAATTTTAATTCTCTATTGATACCGTCTATTAATAATAATATTGTATAGATTATACCTACAACTGAAATTAAAAAACCTAGTGTGCTACTAATTATCCCCATAATTGGTGATATCACGAATGTTAATATAATCATAGGAATTATGGAAATAGAGGCTATTCCTAATAACCTTTGGAAAGATGCATTCTTCTTAACTATTAAACTTGATAAATAATAAACTGCTGCTATTGCTAATAAAACCCCAACGTAAAAAAACAGATTCTTATTTATTATTTCAAACCATTTTATTTTCTTAATAGCCTCCCAATTCCAACTAATTGAACGTTCTCCTGTTAACCAATTGTACTTTTTATTTATTAGAACAGAAAATATTGACGTTAAAAATTTAATTACTGTTATTACACCAGATATTATAACTGTGAATAATATTGAAAATTTCATATCATCAAACTTGTCCAATTTAGATTTAATAGTTGTTATTGGCTTTAGTAATATTGACATAATTAATAGCATATAATTTGATCCTTCTGTTTTATTTGTTTTATTAACAGGATTAACATATTCTTGTTTTCCTTCTCCCTTAGTAGTTTCTTGTATTGGTGTATTAACAATTTCTCCCCCACACTTAATACAATACTTTGATGTCATTTCATTTTCATGTCCACAATTCTTACACTTCATTATTTTTCATCCCCTATTTTTCAAATTTTTTTATAACTTCTCACATTAATATTACCATATAAAAACAAAAAAAAAAGTGTTATAGCAAAATCTCCTTATTTTTTTGCTATAACACTTATATTTTAAAATAATTTATATCCTATGATATTTATATATCTTAATCCTTTAAACCCACTACCTTCTATTGAAATAGAATATTCTCCTTTTGGAAGCCATATATATTTTTTTGATTCTACTCCATTTTCAATTGAATAACTTTTCACTTCCTTTCTTTTGCTACCTACTACTTTAACCTTTAATTTAGAGGTATTATCTTCTACTATTTTAAAATAATTATTATTTATTGATTCCTGTATACTATTACCAACATGGTAACCATTAGAATCTGCAATCATTTCCCCTGATTGTACCACAGTCTCAATTTTGACTAAATTTATTTTACCTTCACAATTTATTGGCGTTATGCTTGTACTGTCTACAAAATTACCTTGAGCTCCTCCAAGTACTTCCTTATTTTCTATAGTGCTATAAGTAACCATTCCTATAATAGCTAAAATAATAAGAATTATTACTATTAATATTCTTTTAATTTTCATTTTCATCCTCCTTTGCTTTTCCGTCCTCAATATATATAATTCTTTTACATTTCTTAGCAATATCTTTATCATGAGTAATAATTATTATAGTTTTGCCTTCCTTATTAAGTTTCGAAAGAATATTCATAACCTCCTCACCATTTTCCTTGTCTAATGCCCCTGTAGGTTCATCTGCTAATATTATTTCTGGATCATTTACTAAGGCTCTTGCTATTGCAACTCTTTGATTTTGTCCACCTGATAATTGTTTGGGCAATTTATCCTTTTTATCTTCAATTCCAAGTTTCTTTAATGTATTAATTATACTTTCCTTCCTTTTCTTTTTATTTACCTTTGAATATATAAGAGGAACTTCAATATTTTCAAATACAGTATAATCATCAATTAATGCAAAATTTTGAACTACAAAACCAATGTACTTGTTTCTATAACTAGAAAGTTGTTTTTCAGATAATTTATTTACACTTTCATTTTGAAATTTATATTCCCCATCACTTTCTACATCCAATAATCCTATAATATTTAAGAGGGTAGATTTCCCTGAGCCTGAAGGACCCATAATTGCAACCATTTCTCCCCTTTCTACAGATAAATTTATTCCACGTAAGGCATAAAGCTCGCCCTCATCTTTTCCATATTTCTTTTTTATATTATTCATTTCTATTAGACTCATTTTCCACACCTCTAATAATATTATTTATTTGTATTTTATTTATTTTCTTATATAATATAATTTCTATAAGACCTATAAATACCCCAAAAATTATAATTAAAATAAATAGAATCTTTAGATTATCACTATTTGCAATTCCATTATTATTTCTTATATTTTCAATATAATATCCAAGTCCTACTCCACAAAAAACATAACAAATAATTGTATAAAAGTTACGCAATATAATATCAATTTTCCTTGCTCCACTTAATAGGTGTATTCCATATTCTTTCATTCTATTATTTATATCGTTTAACTGTATTGTAATAACGCTTATAAGAACAAAAATTAAAATAAGTATGCTTGTCCTAAGTGAATTTATAAATCTATTTAAAGAATCATCTAAATATACCTTTATGCTTTTAGCACAGCTTTCCACATTATAGTATCCAATGTCCTCTTCCTCTGCCTTATCTTTTATAAGTTCAATAGTTTTATTTATATCATCAGTTTCTATTAAAGTACCTCCTACCCCACTTGAAAGATAATCATAGTTATTGTTTTTAGATGATACTTTCATTGATGGAGAAATAACATATTTATTAAAGGTTTCTATATCACCATTATTATAAAAAGCTAAATTTCTTTTTAGTATGCCAACAACCTTCATTTCCTTTACCTTTTTTGTAAAGTAATCAAAATATGTAAAGCTGTCTCCTATACTGTAAATTCCTTTATAATCCCCTCCAAGAATTACTGAAGTGACATCAGAATCTTCATAATCCAAACTAGTAAAATCCCTTCCTTCTTCAACTTCAAGTCCCATAGATTCATAATAAACCTGATTTATATAAACTGCATTAATATTTGAATAATTCCCATAAACATCATAATAAGGATTTTCTAAATATTTATTTTCACCAACCTCATAATAAAATTCATCATTACTAGAAAAATCTTCAATGATTATATTTGAATTCATTTGATAAAGGAATTTAAAGTTTTCATTTGTATTTAAAAAGTTATACATTTCATATAATTTATTACTGTCAAATGAGTTATCTATACATTTATTAAAGCTATTAAAATCTAAATTAATGGTGTATATTTCCTTATCACTAAAGTTGTTTTCTGAAAGTTTATAATTATCATAATAGTCCAAGAAAACTGTTATAGCTGGTATTAATATTGTTGTAGTTATGGCTATTTGTACCATTACAATAATAAAAATAAATGGTTTCCTTATAATATTGCCTAAAAAATATTTTATTTTTCCCACTATAATTCACCTCATAACTTCTTGTGGTTGCATTTTTGTTGCCTTTATTATAGGTATTAAAGAACAGCTAATACTTATTATTAAGTTTCCAATAATAAAGGATATTATAGTATTTACTAATAAATTTGATATAATTAGCTTAATAATATTAACCTTTCTAGCTCCTAAGGTTCTTCTTATTCCAATCTCTTTACGCATATTTTTTATCCAGTAGGTAGAAACCATAAAAAGGTCAAGAATAAATACAATTAATATTTTCAATAAAAACATTGAATTGTATAAATTATCTGAAGCAATATCAAAGGTACTTAAATCTAATTTTTCTTCTGATTGTATTGTATTTAACCCTAGTTCTAATAAATTATTACTGTAGTCTTCAAATACTTTATTGGAATTTTCACCTGCATCTATTATATAATTACCTGACAATTTGTTATCTTTATTTTCCCAAAAGGATTTAAAATCCGTATAAATATTTAAATCATAACAAGTTGTTCTATTTTCTTTACCAATTATACCTATAACCTTTTTATAGCTTCCATCTAAGAAATATAAATCCTCTCCATCAATTGTTATAATGTTGTTTATGTATCCCTTTCCTAGAACTACATAGTTGTTCTCCTCTTTAAAATCTTCTTTATTAAAGAACCTTCCCTTTAACATTGGTGGTACCTTGCTTAAATCCCCATTGAAATAAATATAAAATGACCTATTGTATCCTGCTTGACCTTTCATAACTAAATAATTGTCACTTATATTTGTAAAAATATCCTGATTATTTTCTAAACTTTCTCCTTCTGCTTTAAAATATACAGTATCTTCACTTAAAAAATCATTTACCTTTGTTCTTGTATTGTTTTTTTCTTTCATGTCATATAAGGTTGATGCAGAAAAAAAAGTTATTAATATCATAATAACTATTAAGTAAAAATTTTTAACAACATAACGCTTCATACTACCTCCTTATATATTTTCTTTCCTTTTAATAACATTTTATCATATATATATATATATGTAAAGTTCAGGTAATTATTTTATATACAACTACTTGAATACTATAATATTTTTTTGAAAAATAGACATCCTATAAATATAGATAAAATTTTTAAATAATTATTGCATAATTATTCATAAGAATGTATAATTGTATACAGTTATACAAAAATAATATTTAAGGGGGCTACCATAAATGAAAAAATATAATAAAGTTGTTTTAGCGTATTCTGGAGGATTAGATACATCAGTTATAATTCCTTGGCTAAAGGACAATTACGGATGTGAAGTTATTGCTGTTTCTGGTAATGTTGGTCAAAAATCTGAACTTGAAGGTTTAGAAGAAAGAGCATTAAAAACTGGTGCTTCAAAAGTTTATATAGAAGATTTAACAGAAGAATTTGTTAATGACTACATTTTCCCAACAATAAAAGCAAATGCTATATATGAAGGTAAATATCTTTTAGGTACTTCATTTGCTAGACCAATTATAGGAAAAAGAATGGTTGAAATTGCAAAGGCTGAAGGTGCAGATGCAATTTGTCATGGATGTACTGGAAAGGGAAATGACCAAGTAAGATTTGAGCTTGCTATTAAGGCATTTGATCCTTACATGGATATTATTGCACCATGGAGAATTTGGGATATTAAATCAAGAGATGAAGAAATTGCATATGCTTTAGAAAAACAAGTTCCAATAAAAATAAGCTACGATACAAGCTACAGTAAAGATATGAATCTTTGGCATTTAAGCCATGAAGGTTTAGATCTTGAAGATCCAAACAACGAACCTAATTATGAAAAAATTCTAGAGCTATCAAACACTCTTGAAAATGCTCCAGACAAAGCAACTTACATTACTTTATCTTTTGAAAAAGGAATTCCAGTTGCATTAAATGGAAAGAAAATGGCTGGTGTTGAACTAATAGAAGAATTAAATAA
>CAMNZV010000089.1 GCA_946575275.1 uncultured Clostridium sp.
TTCCTCATTCTTTTATTCATTTTTTATTATTATTCTTTATAAATCCAGAATTTTTTCCCCATAGGACATACCTCTTTGTACTAATTCTTTTATATTACTGTCAACAGTTAATTCTTCAATAGCTAATTCATTATTATTAATTATTTCAATACCCCTATTAATATTAACACTTAATTCTTCTATTTTTTTCTCTAATAATTCCTTCTGAGCTTTAAGCTTACCTAAGAGATTGTTAATCTTTATTAGTTCTTTTTCTATTTCATTTATTTTATTTTTCTCTTCCTTTGAGACCTTTCCTCTCTCCTCTTTTATTTTAAGTTCCTGAAGCTCATTATCCTTTTTATATTGTGCTTCTGTATATCTATCTAAAGCCACCTTTAATTTATCATTTATTATTTTAAGCTCTATATTAAGATTATCCTTTTCACTTTCAGCTTTTATTATAGCCAAACCTGTAGCCTCCACATTTAATATATATGGATTTACCTTTAATGCACCTTCTCCAAGGATAATTTTATTTTCTTTATTTTTAATTTCTTCCTCATATTTATTAATGTTTTTCTCTTCCTCTAAGTAATAATTAAGCTCCTTGTTTAGCTCATATATTTCTTTAAGGCTATTATATCGATTATTAATTTCACTATATTTTTCATTCATATCCTCTAATAAATTTTCTAAAAGGATATATTTCTTATTTCTATCCTCTAAATTTTCCAAAGAAATATCTTCATAGGTCTTCATTTCACCTATAAGCTGATTATTTATAACCTTATTTTCACCTATCTTTTTTGAAAGCTTATTTGAAAGCTCATCTCCATACTTCCCTAAATTAAATAATCTTTCCAGCATTTCACGTCTATTTTTACCTTCAAGCTTTAAAAACTCACTAAATTTACCCTGGGGAAGTACAACTGTTCTTAAAAAATCTTCTATATTAAGTCCAATAATTTCTATACATTTTTCATTTACCTCTCTAACCTTTTCAGCTAGAATTATAGGCTCTTTTCCTGTAATATCAACAATTTTACACTTTCCTGACAAGGGATTTCCTGTTTTTTTATCTCTTTTAAACTCCCTATAAACAGAATATCTTTTTATATTTGCTGAAGATATTTGAAATTCATAATTTATTTGCATCAAATCACAATTAGTATTAATAAAATTTGTACTCTTCCTTGAAATTTCACCGTATAATGCAAGGGTAATACCATCAAGTATTGTAGATTTCCCACTTCCTGTAGGTCCAAATATCCCAAATAACCCTCTTTCAGTTAGCTTTTCAAAATCAATTTTTTGTTCTTCAATAAAACTATTTAATCCTTTAATCTTTAAACTAATTGGTTTCATTTAAATCCTCCTCACTAGAAACAATGGACATTAACATATTAACCACTTCCTCATCAGCCTCAAGACCTCTTTCTTTTTTATAAAAAGCCTTAAAAATATCAACAAAGGGTTTTTCTAAAATCTCCTCAGGAATAAATTCCATGTCACTGCTTATAATTTTAGGTATAATCTCAATTATATCCTTTTTATAACTTTTCATTTCTTTTATCTCATCTTCTCTAATAAATCTATCTGATTTTATTTCTAAATATACATAACTATTTCTAGTCTCATTTTCCTTACATTTTTCAATAGCCTCTTCTATACTATCTACCTTCCAAATATCAATAGGTTTATAAACCTTAAAATTAATATTCACAGGATTTACCTCCTCCTTTGCCTTAATATCAAAGAAGATACATGCCTTTTGGCTATTTGCCTCACTTTTGCTATATTGAATAGGTGACCCTGAATATCTTACCTTCTTATTAGTCTTAGGTACAATCATATTTTTATGAATATGACCAAGGGCTACATATTGTGCCTCCTTTGGAAAACAACTTGCATCAACAATATAACTTCCTCCAAGTTGAATGCTTCTTTCAGATCCTGATTCTTCACTTCCCATAGTATATAAGTGGGAAACCACTAAATTTATAGTATCATCCCTAAATTTAACCTTTAAGGAATTAAACAATTCTCTAATTCTATCTCCATAGGATGCAAGCTTTTCTTCTGTTGAATCCATTTCTCCATATAAAACCTCATTTAATCTTTTTTCACTAGGGTATGGTACTGTTAAGATAACAGCCCTTTCATTATTTATTTCTATTTCAACGTAACCTTCTCCAGAATCAATTACTTTATGATTCCCATAACATCCCTTTTCAATAATTGTTTTTGGTGTACCTATCATTATTATTCCATGCTCCATTGCAAGAGGCCCTGCAGCTACCAATCTTTCTGGACTATCATGATTTCCAGCTATAACTAAAATAAGTCTTTTACCACCATCTGATATTTTCTTTAGACTATCATAAAATAGGCTTTCTGCTTTAGCTTGTGGATTAAATGTATCATATACATCACCAGCTATAATAACTAAATCCACTTTATTATCTGATACAATCTTTACAAAGTCTTCTAAAAATTTTTCCTGTTCTTGAAGTCTACTATTTCCCTCTAAATTTTTCCCTAAGTGCCAATCGGCTGTATGTAAAATTCTCATAAATAATATTCCTTTTCATAAAATTATATTTTACCTAAATTATACACTAATTTGAACTTAGATAAAAAGTGTATTACAATTAAAAATGAATAAAATGTTTAGGGGTGATTTATCAACATGTCATTAATTAATAATATAAAGGCTTATAAAGCAGGCCTTGCCTTTTATAAAAAAAATTATAATAAAGCAGAAAAACTATATGAAAATATAGTTTCTAAAAATTATCCATCTGATAGAATTATATTAAAATATGCATACCTTGAAATTTATCTTGGTAAAAAGGAAAAATGTAAGGAGCTTTTAGATTTAATAGATTATGATGAACTATTAAATGATAATGAAAAAAATGAGTATAAACAATATGAAGGCCTATATCTATGGAAAAATGGCCAAATAGACAAAGCTATATCTATATATGAAGAGCTTCATAATGCCAATGAAAACACAGCTATATATGAAACTTTAGGTTACCTTTATATAGTAAACAAAGATTATGAAAAAGCTCTTAAATATAATAAAATAGCTTATGATTATTCAGATACTAACAATATTATAATTGATAACTTAGCTGAAAGTTATTACTTTTTAAATGATATTAATAAGGCTAAAGAATTATATATAAAAATCATAGATGAAAATGCAACAAATCCACCTAAGTTTTCTGAAGCTTATTATTACTATGGAATGATATTAAAAAAAGAAAACTCTATTGAAAAGGCAATTAAAATGTTTAATAAAGCTTTAGAAATGAGAGAATCCTATCTTTCCATATTAACTCATGAAACCATTAAAGCAGAAGTTTCATCCTTAATCAGATAGATTAAGAATGAAACTTCTGCCCTTTATTAAAATCTAAAATCTCTTTTCCCTAAATCAATATCATTTAAATTATCCTTAGCAATAGCTCTAACCTTTTCACTTTTAATATTATTTAATTCCTTTTCAATAACTTCTTTTCCAATGTTCTTTGTTGTATCTGATGAATAATCTTCTAAATATTCATTTAAAGTCATTAAAGCGTTAGGTTGACAGCAGTTTGCTATTTGCCCGGATTTAACAAGTTGCATAAATCTATCCCCTGTTCTTCCTTCCCTATAGCAAGCTGTACAAAAGCTTGGTATATGCCCCATATCAAGTAGCCATTTAACAATTTCGTCTAAGGTTCTATTATCATTAACATCAAATTGTGCAGAATTTTCATCTTCATTTTCTTTTTCTGCATAACCTCCAACGCTTGTACAAGATCCTCCACTAAGCTGAGATACTCCAACTTTTAATACTCTTTCCCTTGTTTTCTTTGATTCTCTTGTTGAAACTATTATACCAGTATATGGTACTGCAATCCTTAAAACTGCAACAATTTTTTCAAAAATATCATCTGATATAGCATTTGTAAATTCCTCAGGGTTTATATCATCTGCTGGTCTAATTCTTGGAACACTTATTGTATGAGGTCCAACTCCTTTTGCTGATTCTAAATGCTCTGCATGCATTAATAACCCAACAAAGTCATATCTATACATATTTAATCCAAATAATACACCAATACCAACATCATCAATACCACCATCCATAGCTCTATCCATTGCTTCAGTATGATATGCGTAATCATGCTTTGGTCCTGTTGGATGAAGGGCTTCATAACTTTCTTTATTATAAGTTTCTTGAAACAGTATATAAGTTCCAATTCCTGCCTCTTGTAATTTTTTATAATTTTCTACAGAAGTTGCTGCAATATTAACATTAACCCTTCTAATAGCACCATTTTTATGTTTTATACTATAAATTGTTTTTATACTATCTAAAATGTATTCAATAGGATTATTTATAGGATCTTCACCAGCTTCAATTGCAAGTCTCTTATGCCCTAAATCTTGAAGTGCCGTTACTTCCTTTATAATGTCTTCCTTTAATAGTTTTTTTCTATGAATATTCTTATTCTTATAGTGATATGGACAATATGTACATCCATTTACGCAATAATTTGATAGATATAAAGGAGCAAACATTACAATTCTATTTCCATAAAATTTTTCTTTTATTTCCTTTGCAAGTTTAAATATTTCTTCATTTTCTTCTTTTAATTCACAATCTAAAAGTAATAATGCTTCTTTGTGAGAAAGTCCTTTTAATTCTCTAGCCTTATTAATAATTTTATTTATTAGCTCCTTATTATTTTTATTATTTTTTGAATAATCTAAGGTTTCTTTAATTTCCTCATCACTCATAAATTCAGAAGCTATTTTTGATTTTACATTGTACACTACAAATTCCCCTTTCTAGAATAAACTGTTTTCACATTTACTCCAGATATCATTCCTAATTTACCAGATAAAGAACTAATTGTATCATTGGTAGCATCTATTACAACACTTATTATTGCTACATTTTTTTCTTTATAGGGAATTCCCATCCTTCCAACAATATATTTTGAATATTCATGAAGTACATCATTAATATAATTAGAAGCCTTATTATCTTCAACAATTATCCCTATTAATGCTATTCTAGTTTCCATATAATTCACCTCTAAAAAAAATACTATCCTATTGCAGGCAAAAGCAAAAGGATAGTATAAATATTTCTATTCTTGTATCGCCTTTTTATTTAGGGATCCCTTGTTAAATTAGAACGATTATCTATGTTTTATTTATCTTTTTTATTGGATATATACTCCTCTAAATCAGATATGTGAAAATAATAACACATTTTTATTTCCTTATCAAATTAAGTAGTTTATCTTTATGGTTTAAATTTGGGTCATTTATTACTTTATAAAGAAGTTTGCTTAAAATTTCACCTATTTGGCTTCCTTCTAATATACCTAAAGTTTTTAAATCATTTCCATTTATTTTTAAGTCCTTTATTAAGAAACATTCTTGATTTATTATAACTTCTTCAAATAAAATCCTCTGTTTATCAACTTCATTTTGATTTATATTTTCAAGCTTTTTAATTGAAAGTATATCTACATACAAATCTACCCCTATTTTATTAAGGAGTCTTTTTATATCCCCTTTATTTGAAATAGGATATTCATAATAATTAATTAATGCTATAACATTATTAATTATTTTATTTTCGTATTTTAATCTTTTTAATATTTCATGTACTTTTTCTGCTCTTTTTATTTCTTTAAGCAATAAAAAGAGCTTTAGGTATAATTTATTTTCTACCTTATTAAGATTTAATAAAGCTTTATTAAATTCCTCTTTTTCATAATTAGAAACCTCTGGTAAAAACACCTTTAAAATACCATAATCATTAAGATTATTAATATATTCTCCATTTGAAAGTAAAATTTTATTAAATTCTACTACTATTCTTTCTATTGAAATATTTTTTATTAAAGCACTTAATTTTATCATTGCCCTTTCAGTTTCATATTCAATATTAAAATTAAGGGATGAAGCAAATCTTATCCCCCTCATTATTCTAAGTGCATCCTCTTCAAATCTGTTTTCAGCATTTCCCACAGCTCTAATTGTTTTATTTTCTATATCTTTAAGACCACAAAAACAATCAACTATACCATCTTTATCATTATAAGCCAAGGAGTTTATAGTAAAATCTCTTCTAGCTAAATCCTCTTCAATATTTGATACAAAAAACACATTACTTGGGTGCCTATTATCCTTGTATTTACCATCAATTCTATAGGTTGTTACCTCAAAAGCTTCATTATCTAGCATTACTGTAACTGTACCATGTTTAATTCCAGTTTTTATAGTTCTTCTAAAAATCCCCATTACATTTTCTGGTTTTGCATCAGTTGTTATGTCCCAATCATTTATATTACGCTTTAGAATACTATCTCTAATGCAACCTCCAACGGCAAAAGCCTCAAAACCATTTCTATTTAATTCTTTAATAATAAACCTAACCTTACTTGGCAAAACTATCTTAGCTTTCATAATACATCCTTTATATCACATCCAACATCACAGGCTCTATGGGAATCAGAGCCGTAAGTAAATTTAACATTATATTTATTGATAAATTCCATTACATATTCACCATATACCTCCCTGCAAAAATTCTTTCTAAGACCTGAAGTATTTAAATCAACTTCATAATTATTCTCCTTCATAAATTTAAATATTTCATCTAGTAATACTATATTTTTATATTTATAAGGATATTTAGTTGCAAACTTTCTAACTT
>CAMNZV010000090.1 GCA_946575275.1 uncultured Clostridium sp.
CATTAAAATATTTAGCAGAGAAGGTGTATTTATCTACACCAGCTGTATCTTCTAGAATAGAAAAACTTGAAAATGGAGGAATATTAAAAGGGTATACAACGAAAATTGATAATTATAAGCTTGGGTTTAATATTACAGCCTTTATTAATCTTGAAGTTTCCCCAAATGAAAAAGAGGTTTTTTATCCTTTTATACATGAGTCTCCAAATGTAATTGAATGTAACTGTGTTACTGGTAAGTATTCTATGTTAATTAAGGTAGCTTTTCATTCAACTATGGAACTAGATGCATTTATAGGTAAACTTCAAAAGTTTGGAGTAACAGAAACTCAAATAGTGTTTTCTACAGCTGTTGAACATAGAAATGTTAATGTTGAAAAGGTTAAATAGCATGTATTTAGGAAAGTATGATAGAATATAATATATAGAAAATCTAAATAAGGAGGCCTATATGTTAAGGATAAACAATTTAACTAAGTCATATGATGATAAAAAGATAGCTGTAGAAAACCTATCCCTTGAGGTAAAGGAAGGGGATATTTTTGGATTTATTGGACATAATGGAGCAGGCAAAACTACTACCATAAAGTCAATTGTTGGTATTCTAGATTTTGATAAGGGAGATATTGAAATTGATGGTTATTCTATTTTAGATGATAGTATTAAATGTAAGAGCAAACTTTCATATATTCCTGATAACCCAGATTTATATGAGTATTTAACAGGAATTCAGTATTTGAATTTTATTTCAGATATTTATAAGGTTCAAAAAGATGAACGAAAAGAGTCAATTGAAGAATATGCAAAAAAGTTCAATATAGTACATTACTTAGGTAACCTTATATCTTCTTATTCTCATGGTACAAAACAGAAGCTTGCAATAATTGCAGCATTAATACACAAGCCTAAATTACTTGTGTTAGATGAACCTTTTGTAGGATTAGACCCTGAGGCCGTTGTAGTGTTAAAAGGAATTATGAGGGATATTTGTTTAAAGGGTGGTGCTATATTTTTTTCTACCCACGTTTTAGATGTGGCTGAAAAGCTTTGCAATAAAATAGGTATTATTAAGAATGGAAAACTTGTAGCATGTGGGTTAATTTGTGAAATAACTGATAAAGATACTTTAGAAAATAAATATATGGAGATTATTGGTGATGAATAGTTTTATTTCTTTGTTAAAGGTTCAATTATTATCTTTATTTAGTATTAATAAATACCTTCATTCTAAAAATGAAAAATTAAAATCTAGCTTCAATTATTTTTTTATACTTATTTCTTTTATTTCTGTTCTTTTGTTATTATTCTCTTTTTTTTACAACATGATATTTGCATATTATTTTGGCAGAGAAAATGCAATAGATTTATATTTAGCATTTGTTGGTATTGTTGCAAGTGTTATATCTTTCTTTTTAACTTTAAATAAGGTAAATGGAATGGTTTATAATTCCAAGGATAATGATCGTTTACTTTCCTCTCCAATTAAGTATTCAAATATAATTATAAGTAGAATGTTAACTATTTATATAATGAATTTGTTAATTGTTTGTTTAATTATGATACCAGGTGGTATTATATATGGTGTATATTCTGCTGCCACTATTTGGTTTTATTTATTGTTTATTCTTCTAGTTACTATTATTCCTTTAGTACCAATTGGGTTAGCTTTAATTATTGGTACAATTATTACATGGATTTCAAGTCATTTTAGGTATAAAAATATTGTGACTATTCTAATTACAACAGCATTAATAGTTGCTATTGTTTATGGTATTTTTACTATGTATAATGAAAAAATAACTAATATATCTTTATTGTCAATTAGAATTGTTAATGTATTTTTTAATATCTATCCTTTAATAACATTTTATTATGAAGGTTTAAGAATTTTTGATATTCTTTCTATTTTATTATTTGTAGCAAGTTCAATTGGGATTTTTATAGCAATAACTTTTTTAATAGGAGTTAAATATAAGAATATCATAGGTATTGTTAATAAACAAAATGTCTCATTGGATTATAAAATAGGTGATTTACGTCAATCTAGTATAGACTTTGCTTTATTTAAGAAAGAGTTTAGAAGATTTTTTTCATCACCTTTTTATGTGGTGAACACATTAATCCCTATGGTTTTTTTAGTTTTTTCTTCAATTTTATTTAATATATATGATGTAGATGCCTTAAACTTTATTATTAATATTGAATTATTAATTCCAGTTATTATATCTTTCTTTGTAGTTTTATGTTGCAGCACTGTATCTTCAATATCATTAGAAGGGAAGTCTTTATGGGTATTAAAATCCTTGCCTATTAAACCTACAAATATATTATTTATAAAGGTAATAGTGAATTTGTCAATTACAGTACCTGTTATAATTTTATCTTGTATTTTACTAATGAAAAGTAATAGTTATGGTATTGTATATAATCTTCTTATTTTTACAACTCCATTATTATTTAGTGTATACACGTCACTAATAGGATTAATAATTAATCTTAAATTTCCAACCTTAGATTGGAAAAATGAGGAGAGTGCAATTAAACAAGGACCAAGCTCTACTATATTACTAATTGTTGGAATAGGTAGCAGCATCTTGTCTTTATTTATTATGATAATATTTATTAACTATTCTTTAACTATATTAGTTTTATTAAATTTGATTATATTAATTGTAATATGTTTTAGCTTTAGATATATTAAAAAAAATGGAGAAAGAATATTTATGAGGTTATAGTAAAAAAGTAATAGGGGTCTATTTTAGAGAAATGTTGATAATTATTTTATCAACATTTACTTAAAATAGACCCCTATAAGTGTAAAATATTATATTGCTTTTGACCTTGATTTTTTGTTATATAATGAAAAACAAAATGCCAATATACATAAACAAGCTGTAATTAGATAAACATATTTCATACCTGAAATAAATATGTAATCTTTGCCGGGAATTGCTTCATACACTCTGTATCCAGCAAGATTACTCATTCTTCCATATAATATTGTGGTAGAATAAGTAACACCAAAAGCCAAGCCTAAATTACGCATTAATGCATTTGTACTACCAGCAATACCCAGTTTATCTCTTGGTACTGAAGACATAATTATATTTGTATTTGGTGAATTAAAAGTACCACTTGCAAGTCCTAATAAGGACAATAAAACAATAAGATGTATCATAGATGAATTTTCATTTAAAAAAGACATCAAGAATATTACAATTGAAATACTTAACAAACCAAATAATGTTAACTTTTTACTCCCAATCTTATCAGATAGAGAACCACTTATAGGTGCTATAAATAGCAGCACTAGAGGGTTAAATAACATAACAATAGAAATTTTAGATGGGGTATAGTGCAATATGTCTGTTAAGTAAAAAGGTTGTATAACATTAATGGTATTTGTAGCAATAAAAATAACAAAGGCACATAGCAAATTAATTGAAAATGATGAATTTTTAAATAAACTTAAATCCAGCATAGGCATTTCAACCTTAGATTCAACATAAAAGAAAATAATTAAAACTATAGTACCTATAACAAGTCCAGATATAATATAAATATTATTAAAACCTAAATTCTGGCTTGTAAGGAAAGAAGTAAATATAAGTAATATGCCTACAGCAAAAAGGATGACACCAATTGTATCCATTTTTTCATTATCATTAGATTTTTTTACAGGTAAGTATTTTATACCTAGAATATAAGCTACTATACCAATTGGAATATTAATTAGAAAAATAAAATGGTAAGGTAGGTATGATACAATAAGTCCACCAAGTACTGGTCCTAAAAGTGATCCTAGTGCAACAGAAGCCCCACTAATACCAAGGGCCTTTCCCCTCTCGTTTTTAGGGAAAATGTCAGCTATTAACCCTTGGTTTGTAGCCATAAGCATTGAAGCCCCAATTCCTTGAACTACTCTAGACATTACTAGTAAAGTAATACTATTAGAAAGTGCACAAAAAAGTGAACCAAGTAAAAAAACAAGTATACCATTAACAAAAACCTTGCTTTTACTTTTAATATCTCCAAGTCTACCAAAAAATAATATAAAGGCAGAAATTATAATAAGATAAGAGCTTACAATCCATTCGGCAGTTGACATTGTAATTCCAAGTGATTCTCTAATTGTAGGTAAAGCTACATTAATAATGCTTCCATCAATGCATGCCATGAAAGGCTGAGAAATGATAACTCCTAGTATAATCCATTTGTTTTTTAATGTTGTGTTTGTTTGTTCCATGAATAACTATTCCTCCATACAAAAAAGTAAGCCAACTTAACAATAAGTTAAGATAGCTCTTTATTATAATCGTATCAATAGTTACATTATACTGCAATTTTTGACGTGTTACAACAAATAATTATTATAGAAATATAAAGAACGTGGAAAAAATCAATTTGTTAACATATTGGTAAAGATGTGGAAATAATATTAACAATGTTAATAAATTGAAAAACCATGTCAAATAATATTGTAATTTCTTATTATGGATGATAATATTAACAAGAAATGTAAATACATAAAAATAGGGAGGATTATTAAATGAAAAAAATTAGAAAAAGTATAGCTATGATTGTAGCATATGTTATGGGAGTTACTTTATTACCAATTGGAGCTTTGAACACACTTGCCTCTGCTGAAACAGATAACAATTATAATTATACAAGTAATTATAATGGAAACTGTTACTCCAGTTGTTAAAGACAAAAAAGCAACTGTAACAGTTGAAACAGAAGTATCTAAAAATGGTACAAACACTATAACAGTTTCAAATACAGATAATGTAGATTCAGTACAAGTAAAATTTGATAATGCATCAAGTTTAGAGGCATTTAAATCAGGTACAGGAACATTAGAAATAGTAACTGGAATATCTACAGTTAAATTACCTTTTAGTGTAATTGGCGCTGAAGCAATGAAGGATGCTAAATCTGTAACATTAAATGTTTCAATTAGTAAAGATGCAAAAATTTTAGGAAAACTTAAAAATGGAGTACAAAAAGTATTTAACTTTGATTTAATAGTTGAAAAGACAGATGGTACATCAGTAAAGATACATAAATTTGCAAATGGACAAGCTGAGGTTTCATTTAAAGTAACTGAAGAAGATCTTAAAGGGTTAGATGTAAATAAATTAGCAGTTCTTTATTACAATGAAGAAACTGGAAAATTTGAAGCTTTAGAGACTACAATTAAAGATGGAGTTGTAACATTTAAGACATCTCACTTCTCAAGTTTTGTTCTTGGAGAAAAGGATGTTAATACAACATCTAAGACTACTAAAACATCAGATTCAAATGGAATGTTAATATTCACAGTTGCAGCTTTAATTTCATTAGGTGCAGTATCTATAGTTGCAATAAAAAAAAGAAAATTACAAAGATAATAAAAAATGAGTAGGGTGTTTAATCCTACTCATTTAATTATGAATATAAATATATTATTAATAATGTTAATAATATGAAAATTAATGGTGATTTTTGTTGTTTTGACAAAAAGTAGATGATAAACTAAGGATATTCTAAAGTGAAAATTAATAAACAGGAGGACAGATAATGAAAAGAATTAGAAAAAGTATTTCAATGATCGTAGTGTATGTTATGGGGGTTACTTTATTACCAATAGGGGCTCTACATACAATAGCTTCAGCAGAAACAGATACTAATTATAATTATACTGATAATTATGATGGAAATTATGATGGAAACTATGGTGGAAACACTGGAAACGAAGGTGGAAATACTGGAAATGAAGGTGGAAACACTGGAAACACTGGAAACGAAGATGGAAACTATGGTGGAAACACAGGAAATGAAGATGGAAACTATGGTGGAAACACTAATGGTACAGTAAACCCAGTTATAAAAGATAAAAATGCAACTGTAACTGTTGAAACAGAAGTATCTAAAAATGGTACAAACACTATAACAGTTTCAAATACAGATAATGTAGATTCAGTACAAGTAAAATTTGATAATGCATCAAGTTTAGAGGCATTTAAATCAGGTACAGGAACATTAGAAATAGTAACTGGAATATCTACAGTTAAATTACCTTTTAGTGTAATTGGCGCTGAAGCAATGAAGGATGCTAAATCTGTAACATTAAATGTTTCAATTAGTAAAGATGCAAAAATTTTAGGAAAACTTAAAAATGGAGTACAAAAAGTATTTAACTTTGATTTAATAGTTGAAAAGACAGATGGTACATCAGTAAAGATACATAAATTTGCAAATGGACAAGCTGAGGTTTCATTTAAAGTAACTGAAGAAGATCTTAAAGGGTTAGATGTAAATAAATTAGCAGTTCTTTATTACAATGAAGAAACTGGAAAATTTGAAGCTTTAGAGACTACAATTAAAGATGGAGTTGTAACATTTAAGACATCTCACTTCTCAAGTTTTGTTCTTGGAGAAAAAGAAGCTAACATAGCAACTACACAAGCTGTAGTACAAACTTCAAAAACAACTAAAACTTCTGATTCAAATGGAATATTTGGATTTGCAATAGCAGCATTAGTTTCACTTGGAGCTATAACAATAATTGCATCTAGAAAAGAATCATTATAAGAATATATTAAGTAGTAAAATAAATTGTTCACTAGTCTAACTAGTGAACAATTTTTTATGGCGTAAAATTAGCTTTATAAAATAAATATAATAGTGTATAATATATAGTAATTA
>CAMNZV010000091.1 GCA_946575275.1 uncultured Clostridium sp.
AGTTGACAACAGTAATATTAAATATTATACAATAGAAGGAATTGAAGGTGCAAAATTTAATGGGTATGTTTTGGAGATTCCTAATCCTAAAAGAGTTAAAATTGGGTATTCTTCAAAATTAGGTGTTGAAGGTGAAAAAACCTCTGAAATAGCTGAAAACAACAATGCAGTAGCAGGTATTAATGGTGGTGCATTTATGGATAAAACAGATGGAGAAGCCTGGACGCAAAATGGTGGTATACCAACTGGGTTAATTATTTCGGAAGGAAAAGAAGTATTCTCAGATGTTACAAATAAAGATACTAAACTTCCTTGTGCTTTAATTAATAAGGATGGCTTATTAATTGGTGGAAACTATTCTTATAATGAAATTCAAAAAATGAACATAAAAGAAGGATTAACCTTTGGACCATTATTAATTTCAGGTGGGCGAAAAATCAGTAATTTGGCAGATACAGGAACATCACCTAAAACTTTAATAGGACAAAAGGAAGATGGAACCATGGTTTTAGTTGTATTAGATTCTAATACAGAAACAAGATTGTGTGCAAATTTAAGAGAGGCACAAAATGTAATGTATAAATTAGGTTGTGTAACTGCTATTAATCTTGACGGTGGAAAGTCAACAACTATGTATTATGATGGTGAAGTTGTAAATAACCCATCAAATGCAGCAGGTGAAAGAGCAATTGCATCTGGTTTTATAGTTAAATAGATAGGAGATATATTATTATGAAAAATTTCACAAAAGTAATAATCTGGGCATTGCTATCTATTATGATGCAAGTTGCAGTATTTGTATATTTAGATAGGGTATTATTTGTTGATGCTTCAAGCTTTACAATTGTAAATGAAGATAAAACAGTTAAAAACAAAGATTTAGATTTTAACATACCATCTACAGCAAAAAACATTAAAGCTTCAGATAGTTCTAAATTTATTTCTTATTATGATAATGACAGACTTTATGTATATGATACTAATACTATGGAAACAAAAGAGATCCTTACAGATAGTGGCAGAACTATTTTGTTTTCAAATTGGATTGCAGATGAGAATATTTTAATGATTGCAGAAAGGGTAAAAAGTAATAATTATAATGACAAAGTAAATATATTAACATATAATGTTAGAAATGATTATGAAAGCGAAATTAAAGAGTTATGTAATTATGAAGAGGGTATTGTTATGGACAATATTGTATCATCTATTAAAACTAATACTCATTATGTTGGGGTTAGCAGAACAGGATATAATTCTAAAATTTACAGAATAGATATTAATTATAATGTTAAAACTATTGCAAGTAAAATTTCATCTTTAGGAGAAATGAAAGCAGTTCAAAGAAATGATGTTTTATTATATGAAGACTCATTAAATAAAAACTTTTATAGTTATACAAACGGTGTAGTTAATAAGTTGAAACTTAAGGATTCTGCCAATTTAACTATGATTGGAGTTGACAGTGATAACAGGGTGTACATGGGAGAGCTTAGTAACGATAAAATAACTAAAATTAAATATGGGAAATATGATACTAATGAGGACACATGGACAACGATAACTTTAGAAAAACCTAAGGATTTATCAGATATATACTTAACTAAAAATGAAGAAATTTTAGTTAATGATAATTTAACAGGTACAATTAAAAATATTACAACTAATAAATCAGTTAATTATGAAGGTAAGTTACTTCAAATTACAGAAAAATTTGTATGTAGCACAGATAATAATAAGCTAAAGATTAAAAGCTTAATTGAATAATAACTAATATGTGAATTTAAGGAGTAAGCTATGAGACTTAGAAAAAAGTGGTGGGCAAGGCCAGAACTTGAGGAAAGTGATTATTTTTCATGTAATCCAAGAGAACTTAAAGGAAGATGGCATGAGGAATTTAAAAATAATAATCCAATACATCTAGAGCTTGGATGTGGTAGAGGTGGATTCTTAGTTCAAAACTGCATTAAGTATCCTAAAATTAATCATATTGGTGTGGATTTAAAGGATGAGGTTTTAGTATATGCCTTAAGAAAAGTTATAGAATCAGAAGAAACAATTAACAATGCAAAATTAATTGCCTTAAATATTAGTTTTATATCAGAGCTTTTTGCTGAAAATGAAATTGATAAGATTTATATAAATTTCTGTAATCCTTGGCCAAAGGATAGACATAATAAAAGGAGATTAACTCACACTAAATTTTTAACAGAGTATAAGAAATTCTTAAAAAAGGGTGGAGAGATTTGGTTTAAAACTGACGATAAAGATTTATTTGAAGCTTCATTAGAATACTTTAAGGAAGCTGGATTTGAATTAGAATTTATAAGCTATGATTTACATAACTCTGATTTTAAAAATAATGTAATTACAGAATATGAAAAGAAATTTTCAGAAATGGGAATGAAAATAATGGGACTTGTAGCTAAACTTAAATAAGTTTCGCTACAAGTCCTTTTAGCTATTGAATAATAAGATCCCTTGAATATACTTCTTTAAAAAATTTCTTTGAGCGTAATGCCTGCTTAATTTCAAGATCTAAGTTTAAATCTGATTTAAGTGTTATTATTACTTCATTTTCATTAATTTCAACTGTAAAGTCTTTTACAGCACCCTCAAGGCTTCTATCTAATCCTTCGGAAATTTTAAGTATTACACCTATAGCTTCAATATTTTTTAAATCGGCCTTATTTATAATTGATGTATATTGTGGAAAAGGAATAGCATAATTATTGTTTCTGTGGTAAGACGCAATTGATGCACTAAGTAATAATTCCTTTTGATTAAGTCCATTAATATTAGAATTTAGAATAATATAAAAACTGTGGATATGGTGATTATAATAATCAATGCTTACGCCACAATCATGTAAAAGTGAAGCAGTTTTTATTATTTTATAATAATCATCCCTTAAGTGATGAAGAGGTTTTAGTTCATTAAATAGTTTTAATGATATATTAAATACATTTTCTGCATGTGGTATATTTACATTTAGGTTTTTCATAATACCATATAAGCTAAAATCTAAGGGCATTTCTAAGGTTTTGAAATTATTATTTACATAATCATAGAGTATACCTTCTCTAATTCCACGTCCTGAAATTGTTATTTTTGTAATATCAAGAACCTTTACAAGGTGGTCTAAAATTAGTGCTCCCCCAACAATAATATCTCCTCTACTTGGAGATAAACCTTTTATTGATTTTCTTAATTTTAAATCCTTAGATTTAAGGATATTAAATACATCATTTAAATCATAATCACTCATTGTATATTGGTGTGTATTAACAATTGGAAAATGTTTTTGAAGTCTATCAATTTTCCCTATAGCCCTTGCAGTTCCACCAATTGCAATAATAGAATCAAAGTTCTCTTTTGTAATCCAAGGATTATTTTCAAGTAATAGGTCAATATTATTTGTTGCTTTATCAATATTTTCTTTTAATATTCTGTCATTTAAATTGTAACAATAAGTTAGGTTTACAGTTCCAATTGGAAGAGTTACACTATTTATTATTTCTTTATTTTTAACTTCAATTATATGAGTTGAACTACCACATATACATACAATTAATGAATCTTTAAGGTAAGTACTATTTTTAACCCCTATAAAATTAAAATTAATTTCTTCCTTAGAAGTTAAGGTTTTAACATCTAAGTCCAATTCTTCCTTAATTAGATTTATAAAATATTGTTTGTTTTCAGATAATCTAAATATTTCTGTTGCTACAGTAATGATTTTTTTTGCTCCACATACCATGCATAAAGATTTAAAGGATCTTAAGGCAGCTATTGTTTCATTAATATTTTCTTTTGATATTAAATTGCCTTCAATTAAGTCATAGCATAGTCTTATTTTTGAAGTTAACTCATCAATAATATGGAAATATCCATTATCATCAATTTCAGCTAAAACAAGCTTTACAGAATTTGTACCAATATAAATTAATCCTAACCTACACATATTATTATCCCCTTTGATTGTAATACATTTTAAAATATATTATATCAACATCTAATATTAAAAGATAGAGTTTTTATTGACAGAAAAAGTTACTATTAGGTATAATGAATAAAAAGAATATAGAAAAATTCAAGGAAAAGGAAAGTACTATTAATTTATCTAAAAGCGAGTAGAGGTTGGTGTAAGCTCTATAAGATTTAAATTATTAGGAAATAGAACCTTAGAGAAGCTAAACTAATATATTTTGATTTAGCCGCAAATTATTTGCGTTATTTATTAAAGTGGCATTTACTGCAATTAGAGTGGTACCGCGGATTATTCCGTCTCTTATATTAAATAAGAGGCTTTTTTTATTTTTAGGAGGTAATAATGGATTATAAAAAGAAAATTGCACAATTAATTAGTGAAAAAGTAGAAATTGATATTGATACTATTGAAAATTCAATTGAAATACCTAAAAGACCTGAAATGGGTGATTATGCATTTCCATGCTTTCAATTATCTAAAACATTAAGGAAGTCACCAAATGTAATAGCAGAAGAACTTAAAAATTCCTTAGCTGATGATGGATTTGAAAGAATAGAAAATTTAGGGCCTTATTTAAATTTCTTTGCAGATAAAGGAGATTTCAATAAAACTACAATTACAAAAATACTAGAGGAAGGTAATGAATATGGGGCATCCAACATAGGAAAAGGCAAAACTGTATGTGTTGAATATTCATCACCTAATATTGCAAAACCATTTCATGTAGGTCATTTATTTACAACAGCTATAGGTAATGCTTTATATAAAATGTTTAATAAGGCAGGTTATACTACTGTTGGAATTAATCATTTAGGTGATTGGGGAACTCAATTTGGTAAACTAATATCTGCATATCACAGATGGATTGATGAAGATGCTCTAAAAGAAGATCCTATAAAGGAGCTATTAAGAATTTATGTTAAGTTCCATGAAGAGGCTGAAAAAGATTCATCTCTTGAAGATGAAGGAAGGGCATATTTTAAGGCACTTGAAAAAGGTGATGTAGAAGCTACAAAGCTTTGGCAAAGGTTTAGAGACTTAAGTTTAAAGGAATTTGAAAGGGTTTATAATACTCTTGGAGTTTCCTTTGATTCATATGCTGGCGAATCTTTCTATAATGACAAAATGGATGTAGTGATAAAGGAACTTTTAGATAAGGGACTTTTAGTTGAAAGTAATGGGGCTAAGGTTGTTATGCTTGATGAATACAATATGCCACCATGTATAGTTCTAAAAGGAGATGGGGCAACAATTTATGCAACAAGAGATTTAGCAGCTGCAATGTATAGAAAGAAAACTTATGATTTCTATAAAAGTATTTATGTTGTTGGAACTCCTCAAGCACTTCATTTTAAACAAGTATTTAAAGTGTTAGATTTAGCAGGTAATGAGTGGGCGAAAGATTGTGTTCATGTTGGTTTTGGGCTAGTTAAATTTGCAGATAGAAAGTTATCTACAAGAAAAGGTGAAGTAGTTTTATTAGATGATTTAATAAGGGAATCTATAGAAAAAACATCAGAAATCATTAATGAAAAAAATCCAAACTTAGAAAACAAAGAAGAAGTTGCAAAGAAAATTGGAGTAGGGGCAGTTGTATTTACCTATTTAAAGAATTCAAGAGAAAAGGATATTGTTTTTGATTGGAAGGAAATATTATCTTTTGATGGAGAAACAGGACCATATGTACAATATTCCTATGCAAGGGCAAATAGTATATTAAACAGAGCTTTAAACATTAGTGATGATATAGATTACAGTAAGTTAAATTCAAAAGAAGAATTTGAACTTGTTAAAACCCTTGAGAATTTTAATAATCAAATATTACTTGCATTAGACAAATTAGAGCCATCAATAGTTACAAGATATTCTATAGATGTAGCAAAAGCCTTTAATAAATTCTATAATGCACATTCGGTACTTAACTTAGAGGATGAGGTGCTTAAGGCAACAAGAATTAAATTAGTTCAGGCAACTTGCATAGTAATAAAGAATTCATTAGAGTTACTTGGAATTGAAGTTGTAGAAAAAATGTAGTATTTTAGCAGAAAGTCTAAAAGTTAAAATTCAAATTTATTAAAATAAGTGGTATAATTAAATATAATCATATTAGAAAAGAGTGGTACAGTGATAATACGAGAGAACACCATTAAAGCTTTGGATGTTTCTGCTAAGTTTCAAATAGACAGTGAAACTGCAAAATATAACCCGGAAAACCTTATATTTTTTGACTTAGAACATTATGTATATAAAAAACCAAAGTGTATTGGAGTTTTTGGCGCATGTATCTATGATAAAGAAACTAAAGAACTTAAGGTTACTCAATACATGATTGAGAACAGATATGAGGCTGTTGACATCTTATATTTAGCCAAGGAATATTTTATCGATATGAAAGGCAAAGGAAAGGATACTATAGTTACCTTTTCAGGAAATAATGATTTTACGGTTATTAATTATCTTTTTGAAAAAGAAGGTATTATCTTTGATTTTAATACCGAATTCAATTCTGTGGATATTCAAAAAGAATATGAAAAAGAAAGATTAAAATCTATAGGACTTAAAGATCTAGAAAAGCAGTATGGAAAAATAAGAGAAAGTGAACTT
>CAMNZV010000092.1 GCA_946575275.1 uncultured Clostridium sp.
GGTTTAATGTGGTTTTTGAGGAAAACTTAACTGGCAACAATAAAAATGGTAGTTTAGATTTAAAAGTTACAAAGGATAAACATATTTCAATTGGAGATAAAAAGGATGGAAATATATCAGTTGAAAGAGACGAAAGTACAAGCATGAGAACAGATGGTAATAATGTTGATTTAGAGGTTGAAAAGG
The DNA here is from genome assembly GCA_946575275.1 of uncultured Clostridium sp. GTDB lineage: Bacteria > Bacillota > Clostridia > Clostridiales > Clostridiaceae > Clostridium. The sequence goes on from CAMNZV010000092.1 coordinate 187, forward strand.
TTAATCAAGCTGCCAATACCCTTAAATATAATACATTAATACAACAAGCAAATTCAAAACTTACAAATATTAAATATGTTATAAGTGGAGGTAATTAGGGATGAATACATTTTCTTCAATGAGAATTAGTGCAAGTGGGCTTTCAGCTGAAAGATTAAGGATGGATACGATATCATCTAATATTGCTAATGCACAAACAACTAGAACTGCAGAGGGTGGACCGTATATAAGAAAGGTTGCAACTTTCAAGGAGGCATATGATGCTGCAAATAATCCAAATGGAGTTACAGCAACCCAAATTATAGATGATAAGTCAGAACTTAGAAAGGTTTACGATCCAACAAATGCAGATGCAGATGAAGAGGGGTATGTTACATATCCAAATGTGAATATATTAAATGAAATGGCTGATATGATTGCATCTACAAGGTCCTATGAAGCCAATGTAGATACATTAACTGCAAATAAAAATATGTATATGAAGGCTTTAGAAATAGGTAGATAAAAAATAGGAGTGATATAAATGAAGATAGAAAGTTATGTACCAAATAATTCTATATTTGAAAATAACTTCGGAGAAAATAAAACAAATATTTTAAGCAACATAAGTAGTACAAGCAGTGTGGAAGATACTGATAAAATTGAAGGGAATAATGGTATATCATTTTCAGATACATTAAAAAGTGCTTTAGATGGTATTAATGACAAGCAAATTCAAGCTGAAGAATTATCAAATAATCTTATAAAAGGTGGAGAAGCTGATATTGCTGATGTTATGCTTGCAGGTGAAGAAGCAAAAATATCATTACAATATGCAGTTCAGGTTAGGAATAAGTTATTAAGTGCATATGACGAAATTATTAAAATGCAACTGTAATAGAAGGAGTGCTATAAATGAAGAAGCTTTCAGAAATATTTAAGAAGCTTTTGGAAAAATTTAAATCTTTTAGCAAAACAATTAAGATAGCTATTGTTATAGCAGTAGTTACATTATTAATAGCTATAATTAGTGTAATGATTTTTTCAATGTCTGACAAATATGAGGTTTTATTTAATAACTTAGATGCTGCAGATGCAGAAACAATAGTAAGTACATTAGAGGATAATAAGGCTACATATAAGGTTCAAGGTGATAGTATTTTAGTTTTAAGTACTGAAGTAGATAAATTAAGAATGGAACTAGCCCCAAATCTTTCATCTGCAAGTAAGGGATATGAACTTATGGATGATAGTAGTTCCTTTGGAATGACAGATGAGGAGTTTAAGATTAAACAAGTTAGAATGATTCAAGGAGAACTTGAAAAGGGTATTAAAACAATTGCGCAAATTGAAAGCTGTAAGGTTATGATAAATCAGGCAACAGATTCTGTATTTGTAAAAAATAAAACTGAAGGTAGTGCTTCTGTAATATTAGAACTAAAGTCTGGTGCTAAACTTTCAAATGATCAGGTTGCAGCAATTGTGTCTTATGTTTCTGTAAGTACAGATAATATTCCAAAGAAGAATATTGCAGTATTAGATACAGGTAGTAATTTACTGTCTAAAAATTTAAAGTTTGATGATGATTCTGAGAATGGTGAAAGTGTAACAGGATCAAGTAGTACATCAGAGGCAGTTACAGATCATTATGAAAAGGAAGCAAAATATGAAGAAAAATTATCTGAAAAGGTAATCTCACTTTTAGAGCCTGTAGTTGGAAGTGGAAAGGTACAAGCTGAAGTAAATGTTGATTTTAATTTTGATTCACAAAAGGTAAGTGAATATGAAATAGATCCTAATAAAGTCTTAATTAGTCAGGAAACTGAAAATTCATATAATAACACCAATGGTGATAGTACAACCTCTAGTCCTGTAGATGATAATATGAGTAATAATATTGATGAATCAACTGGAAATAATAATTCTTCAAGTGAACATCAAATTAATAATTGGGATTATGGTAAAAAAACAACAGAAACTGTAAAGGCTCCAGGAGAGGTTAGAAGAATGACAGTTTCTGTATTTATAGATGGAGTATTAGATGATACAACTCAAACAGCCTTTGAAAATGCAATTAAGGCAGCTACAGGATTTAATTCTGAAAGATTAGATGATATTTCAGTAGTTGGTATTCAATTTGATCCTACAGCAAAGGATGAAGCTAACGCTTTAGTAGAGGATTATAATAAGGCTCTTGAATCAGAAAAAACAAGAAATTTAATAATTGCAGGTATAATAGGTTTAATTATACTAGTTGGAATTATTGTATTAACTACTACTTTAAGAAAGAAAAATAAGAAAGAAGATATAGAAAATATTAGTGGGAAAGAAGAAGCATTATTAGATGTAGTAATAGATGATGAATTAGAACCAACACAAAACTTTAAACCAATTGATTTTGAGGTTCCACAAAATGAAGATTCTCATGTGGAAGAAGAAATTAAGAATTATGCTAAAGACAAGCCAGAACAAGTAGTAGATATAATTAAGTCATGGCTAAATGAAAATGAGAGGTGATGGGATTGGCCGCAAAAGACGTAAAGGAAAAATTAACTGGAGTACAAAAGGCAGCACTTCTTTTTATAACTCTTGGACCTGAGGCATCCTCTGGTATATTAAAAAGACTACCAGAAAATGATATACAAAGAATTACATATGAAATTGCAAATATTACATCAGTAAATTCAGAACAGAGACATAATATTTTAGAAGAGTTTTTACAAATAAATAAAGCTAGAGATTACTTAGTTGAAGGTGGAATGGATTATGCAAAAAATTTACTTTCAAAGGCTTTAGGACAGCAAAGAGCAATGGAAATTTTAGATAAGGTGTCAGAGGCAACTCAACAATATAGACCATTTTCTATTGCAAGAAAGGCTGATTCAAACCAATTGTTAAATGTAATAATTTCAGAACAACCACAAACAATAGCATTAATATTATGCTATTTACAGCCAGAAAAGGCAGCACAGGTTATGGCAGAGCTTCCAGAGGAAACTCAAAGTGAAGTAGCTTATAGAATTGCAACTTTAAGCAATACATCACCTATGGTGATAAAGGAAATAGAAAAGGTTCTAGAAAGCAAGTTGTCATCTGTTGTAAGAACTGAAATGACAGGTCTTGGTGGAGTAGAGGCATTAGTTGGAATATTAAATCAAGTAGATAGAACAACTGAAAAGAATATTACAGAAAGTCTTGAAAGAGAAGATGCAGAACTTGCAGATAAGGTTAAAAGTTCTATGTTCGTATTTGAAGATATTATTACTCTTGATGATATATCTATTCAAAGAGTTCTTAGAGAAACAGATGCTAAGGAACTTGCTCTTGCCCTTAAGGGATGTTCAGAAGAAGTTTCACAAGCTATTTATAGAAATCAATCAAAGAGAGCTGCTGCATCTTTAAAAGAAGATATGGAATTCTTAGGACCAGTAAGATTAATGGATGTAGAAAAATCACAACAAAAAATTGTTGGTATTATTAGAAGATTAGATGAAGCTGGTGAAATAATTATTTCTAGAGGTGGAGAAGATGCTATCATCATGTAATATAATTAAAAAACCCAATAATATAAAGAGTGAAAAAATTGTGATTTCTACAGAATATGAAATTAAAAAAGACGTTATAAAAGATAATCCAATTGAAAATGAAGAGGACAGATTAAGAAAGCAGGAACAAGCTGCTTTAACAATTGAAAAGGCAGAGGCTTTACTTGAAAAATACAAGGAAATTGGAACTAAAATAATTAAAGAGGCCAAGGAAGCTAAAGAGGCTATGCTAAATGAAGCTAAAGAAATGATACAGGTGATGGAAAAAGAAACCTATGAAAAGGCATATGAAGAAGGCGTGAATAATGGTCATGAAGATGGCAGAAATGAGGCTTATGAAAAATATTTACCAGAAGCTAAGGCAGAAGCAGAGGAGCTTATAGAAAATGCAAGTGCTCTTTTAAAAAATGCTAGGGATGATTATGAAAAATATTTAGAGGACAAAAAAAATGAAATTGTAGAGCTTTCAATATCAATTGCAGAGAGTATTTTAAAAAAGGAAATACTAAAAGAGGATGCTATGGATAAGCTTATTGAAGAAGGTATTGAGCTATCAAAAAACGAAGAAAGTCTTGTTATAAGATGTAATTCTATGTATGAGGCTGAATTAAAGGAGAATATTTCTCTTTGGAAAACTAAATATAACATAAAAGATGAAATATTTATTTTAATTGATAAGGATATGGATCCTGGAAATGCAACAACTGAAAAAAAATCAGGTAAGGTTGTTGTTGGATATGATATTGGTATGGAAAAAATTAAAAAGGCAATACTTGGGTAATTAAAGAGGTTTAAAATGGAGTTAGATTTTCAAAAGCTAAAGGATAAAATAAAAGATACCAATACTATTTATACAGAGGGAATTGTAAGAAATGTAATAGGACTTACAATAGAGGTGCAGGGAATACGTTCCTTTGTTGGTGAACTTTGTATAATATACAATTTAAGTGGTGAAAAAATAAATTGTGAGGTTGTTGGATTTAAGGATGATTTTGTAATACTAATGCCCTTAGACAACTTAAAGGGTATAGCACCAGGCTGTAGGGTAGTTCCACAAAATAGGCCACTTCAGGTTAATTGTTCTGATAAATTGCTTGGAAAAGTTTTAGATGGACTTGGAAATGAATTAAATGGAACTGAGGATTTAATGGGGGTAGGATATCCCCTTGAAAATCAACCGCCAGATCCTCTTAAAAGAAAAAGAATAAAAGACGTTATGCCAACAGGTGTAAGAGCCGTTGATGGATTTTTAACAGTTGGAGAGGGTCAAAGAATTGGTATTTTTGCAGGCAGTGGAGTTGGTAAAAGTACAACACTTGGTATGATTGCTAGAGAGGCTAAGGCTGATGTTAATGTAATTGGACTAATTGGAGAAAGAGGTAGAGAGGTTCTTGAATTTATTGAAAAGGACTTAGGACCTGAGGGTATGAAAAAATCAGTAGTTGTATGTGCAACCTCAGATAAACCAGCTTTAATTAGAATAAAAGGAGCTCTTACTGCTACAGCTATTGCAGAATATTTCAGGGATGAAGGTAAAAAGGTAATACTTATGATGGATTCTGTTACAAGATTTGCTATGGCACAAAGAGAGGTTGGTTTAGCTATTGGAGAGCCTCCGGCAACTAAGGGATATACCCCTTCAGTTTATGCTAAGTTACCAGAGCTTATGGAAAGATCAGGTACCTCAGAAAAGGGATCTATTACTGCCTTTTATACAGTGCTTGTTGATGGTGATGATTTTAATGAGCCTATAGCAGATGCAGTTCGTGGTATACTTGATGGTCATATAGTATTGTCAAGAGCACTAGCCCATAAAAATCATTACCCAGCTATAGATATATTAAATAGTGTTAGTAGATTAATGTCGCAAATTGCAGAAGATGAACATAAAACAGCAGCATCTGTAGCAAGAGATTTACTTGCAACTTACAAGGAATCAGAGGATTTAATTAATATTGGTGCCTATGTAAAAGGTAGCAATAAAAAAATAGATTTAGCTATTAGTTATTACGAATCAATTGAAAAATTTTTAAAACAAAATGTAGATGAAAAATCTTTATATGAAGATACTATAAATAAGTTAGTATCAATGTTTCAAGGATAGGAGGAATAATTATGTCAGTTGCATATAAGTTTTCTTTGGAAAAACTACTTGAAATAAGAGAAGAAAAGGAAGAAGAAAGTAAAAGGAAATTCTCTAAAAGTAAAGAAGAAAAAATGAAAACAGAATCTGAACTTGAAGGTCTTAAGGAAAACTATAATAAATACAAAGGTATAAGACCAGGTGAAGATGTTATTTACCAAAAAATTAAAAGAAACTATTTGTTTGCCCTTGAAGGTGGTATAAAAAATAAGGAAAAAGAGCTTGTTATAAAAACAAGAGAATTAGAAGTAAGAAGAATAGACTTAAAGGATAAACAAAAGGATAGAAAGACAGTATCTAAATTAAAAGAAAAGAAAATAGAAGAGTTCATTAAAGAGCAAAACAGAGTTGAACAAATTAATAATGACGAATTTGCCCTTTATGGATATATAAGAAATTCAAGGAAGGGAGGTGAGAAATAATGAGAACAGTTGATTTAAATGCTTTAGTAGATGTAAATCCAAAGGTGGATACAAGTAAAACTAAAGAAAATAAAGGTACCATAAAAGATAATAAAGCAGAATCTAAATTTGAAAATGTTTTAAAGGATAAAATCCAAGTTAAGGATTTAAATGACACTAAAAGTACTAAAGAAGTATTAGAAACTAAGGATGAAACTAAGGACGAAACTATTGAGGATTCAAATGTTGATGAAATAATGGTGTTACTAACTAATATTTTAAATGATGTTAAAGTTATAAGTAAAGATGA
>CAMNZV010000093.1 GCA_946575275.1 uncultured Clostridium sp.
TATCAATTTAGCATGGTAAAGTGATGAAGTAGGGGGTATTATGAATAATAAATATATGATTCCAGAAGGAACAAGAGATTTAATTTTAAAAGATTGCAAGGGCAAAAAGAAATTACAAAAAAGAATAGAAGATATACTAAATAATTGGGGTTATGAAGAGGTTATAACACCTACAATGGAATTTTATCAAACCTTTAATTCGGGGTTTCAAAACTTAAAAGAAGAAGATGTATATAAGTTTTTTGATAGTAAAGGAAGAATTTTAGTATTAAGACCTGATATGACAATTCCCATAGCAAGGGTTTGTGCAACGAAATTTAATAATACAAAGGAACCAATTAGACTTAGATATTGTTCAGATGTTTTCAGAGTTCATGAAATTTTAGGTGGTAAAAAAAATGAGTATACAGATTGTGGCGTAGAACTTATAGGTCTTGAAGGCAATAAGGCTGACCTAGAAATACTTTTAACAGCTCTTGAAACTCTAAAGACTTTAAATAACAAAAACTCTAACCTTGAAATTGGGAATATAAAATTTTTCAATTCAGTAGTAAAAGATTTAAATCTAAGTGAGGAAGATATGTTAACCCTTTCAAAATTAGTTGATAGGAAAAGTTTACAGGAGCTTGATAGCTTTTTAGATACCCTTAATATTTCAAAAGAATACAAGGAATTTTTTAAAGAGTTGCCATGGTTATTTGGTGATGCAAATATACTTACAAAGGCTAGAAAATATTCTTTTAATGATGAAATAGCAGAAGCTTTAGATTACTTAGAGAAATTATCAAAGGAACTTGAACTTTTTGGATATGGAGAAAATATAACCTTTGATCTAGGAATGATACCAAGGCTCAATTACTATTCGGGAATAATATTTAAAGGATATGCAGATGGTATTGGAACAACAGTATTAAGTGGTGGAAGATATGATAATTTAAATGCTACCTTTGGAAAGGATAGACCAGCAATAGGTTTTTCTATAAATTTAGATTCCATGCTTGATACCTTTGAAAATTCTATAGAAGAAGAAACAAAATATTTAGTCATATATGATAACAAAGATAAAATTCAGGCAATAAAAAAATCAATGGAACTTAGAAAAGAAGGGAAAATAACAGTTTTAACTGAAAAAGAGGGAACAAAAGATATTATTATAGAAAAGGTGGTTTGTTAAATGAGTTTAAGTATTGCAATAACAAAGGGAAGATTAGAAAAAGAAACAGTTAAAATATTAGATAAAGCAAATTTTGGAACAGAAGAATTAAAAGGTAAGGGACGTAAACTTGTATTTAATGATACCAAAAAAGATATAAAATACTTTTTAGTTAAGGCTCAAGATTCAATAACCTACGTAGAACATGGAGTTGCAGATATTGGTGTGGTTGGAAAGGACACTTTACTTGAAAGTAACAACAATTATTATGAAGTATTAGATTTAGGAATTGGAAAGTGTAAGTTTATTGTAGCATCACTTCCAGAAAAGGATATTTATAAAAAGGTTGGGCATATTAAAATAGGAACAAAGTATCCAACAGTTGCAAGAGAATATTTTAAAAATAAAAATATGGATATAGAAATAATTAAAATTGAAGGATCAGTAGAACTTGCTCCAATTCTTGGACTTTGTGATGCTATTGTTGATATAATGGAAACAGGAACTACTTTAAAAGAAAATGGGTTAATAGTTTTTGATACTATATGTGATATAAGTGCAAGAATTATTTTAAATAAAGTTAGTTGTAAGATGAAAAGAAAAGAGGTTTGGGACTTTATAGATAGTATAAAAGAGGTTTTAAAGGAGGGGCAATAGTATGCTAAAGCAATATAATATAAAAAAAGATGGACTTAAATATTTACTAAAAGACTTAAAAGAAAGAGAAGATGAAACGTCAAATGAAGTCTTAAAGGCAGTTACTGAAATAATAAGTGAAGTTAGTAAAAATGGAGATAAAGCCCTTGAATATTACAGTGAAAAATTTGACAAGGTTAAGTTAAATAATATGTTAGTTACAGAAGAAGAACTTAACCAATGTTTTAATAAGGTTGATGAAGAATTTATTAACACCTTAAAAGAAGCAAAGGAAAACATAGAATACTATCATAATGCACAAAAAACAAAGGGATTTATTTTAAATAAAGATAAGGGAGTATTCCTTGGACAAAGAGTTCTTCCCTTAGATTCTGTTGGGGTATATGTTCCAGGGGGAACGGCAGCTTATCCATCTTCAGTATTAATGAATGTAATACCAGCAAAGGTTGCAGGAGTATCAGAAATAATAATGGTTACTCCTCCAAGTAAAGATGGTGGTATTAACCCTTATATTGGAGTTGCAGCAAAAATTGCAGGAGTTGAAAAAATATACAAAGTTGGAGGAGCTCAAGCAATAGCAGCCTTAGCCTATGGAACTGAAACTATACAAAAGGTAGACAAAATAGTAGGACCTGGAAATATATTTGTGGCAGTAGCCAAAAGATTAGTTTATGGAAAAGTTGATATAGATATGATTGCAGGACCTAGTGAAATACTAGTTATAGCTGATGAAAGTGCAAATCCTGCATATTTAGCAGCAGATTTAATGTCACAGGCTGAACATGACATCCTTGCATCTTCAATTCTTGTTACAACATCAGAGGAACTTCAAATAAAAGTAGAAGAAGAAATATTAAAACAGGTTGAAACCTTAGAAAGAAAAGAAATAATATTAGAATCACTTCATAATAATGGTAAAGTTATTATATGTGATACCATAGATGAATGTATTGAAATATCAAATAAGGTTGCACCAGAACATTTAGAACTTATGGTGGACAATTCTATGGAGTTACTTGGAAAGGTAAAACATGCAGGTTCTGTATTTTTAGGACATAATACACCAGAGCCTATAGGAGATTATTTCGGTGGAACTAACCATGTTTTACCAACTAATGGTACAGCAAGATTTTTCTCAGCATTATCTGTAGATAGCTTTATAAAAAAATCATCATTCCTATATTATTCAGAAGAAGCAATACAAGAAGATGGGAACAAGATTGTAAATTTTGCCAATAAGGAAGGCTTAACAGCTCATGCAAATTCAGTAAAGGTAAGGTTAAAATAATATGGAAAATAGAATAGCTAAAATAGATAGAAATACAAGTGAAACACAGATTTTAATTAGCCTAAATTTAGATGGAACAGGAAAAACAACTATAGATACAGGTATAGGTTTTTTTGATCATATGTTAAACCTTTTTGCCTTTCATGGAGGTTTTGATCTTGAAGTTAAGGCAAGTGGAGATTTATACATAGATGATCATCATATGATTGAAGATGTGGGAATAACCTTAGGGGAGTGTTTTAATAAAGCCTTAGGTGATAAAAAAGGAATAAATAGATATGGAAACTTTTTTCTTCCTATGGATGAAACCTTAGCACAAGTTACCTTAGATATAAGTGGCAGAAGTTTTTCACATTTTGATTGTGAATTTCAACGAGAAATGATTAAAGATTATTCTACAGAAATGACAAAGGAATTTTTTAGAGCCTTTGCCTATAATTCAAAAATTACTTTACATGCTAGAGTATTATATGGAGAAAATGATCATCACAAAATAGAAGCTTTATTTAAAGCCCTTGGTAGAGCCTTAAAAGAGGCAAAGGAAATTGATAAAAATAATATGACAGTGCAATCTACTAAAGGAATGTTATAAGGAGGATATTATGGTTGTAATTATAGACTATGGCATGGGAAATCTTAAAAGTGTATATAATGCATTAGTTAAGATAAATTGTCCTTGCATAATTTCATCTGATATAGAAGAAATAAGAAAAGCAGAGAAACTAATACTTCCAGGAGTTGGAGCATTTAAGGATTGTATGGATAATCTAAACAGGGTAAAATTAGTTGAGATAATAAAAGAAGAAGTTAAAAAAGGAAAGCCACTACTTGGTATTTGTCTTGGAATGCAAGTATTATTTGAAAAAGGCTATGAGGGAGAAGAGAGACTAGGTCTTGGACTTTTAAAAGGAAGTATACAAAAAATGGAGGATACCACTGTTAAGATTCCTCATATTGGGTGGAACAACCTTGAAAGAAATAAAGAGGATAATTTATTAAAGGGAATAAAAGAAAATCCTTATGTATATTATGTTCATTCCTATAGAGCCACAGATTATGATAATGCAGATTTAATAGGATATTCAATGTATGGAGATTTAAAAATTCCAGGTTTATTTAGAAAAGGAAATATTATAGGGGCACAATTTCATCCTGAAAAAAGTGGAGAAGATGGGCTAAATATTTTAAGAAATTTTAAGGAGTTGTTATAATGATTATTTTACCTGCAATTGATATAATAGATGGAAAACCAGTTAGACTTTACCAAGGAGATTACAATAAAAAAGAAATAGTTGCAGAAGACATATTAGAAACTGCAAAGTCTTTTGAAGATTTAGGTGCAGACTATATCCATTTAGTAGATTTAGATGGAGCAAAACTTGGAAAACTTGTAAATGGTGATGTTATAATAAAGGTTTGTAAAACTTTAAATACTCCAGTTGAAATTGGAGGGGGCATTAGAAATATTGAAACAATAAAGTATTTAATAGATAATGGAATATCAAGGGTAATACTTGGAACAAGTGCTATGGAAGATTCAGAGCTACTTAAAAGGGCAATAGATTCTTATGGAGACAAAATTGCAGTTGGCATTGACTGTAAGGATGGTTATGCTTATGGTAAGGGGTGGCTTGAAGGAAGCTCTCTATATTATATAGACTTTGCAAAGTCCTTAGAAAAGCTTGGTGTAAAAAATGTAATAGTTACAGATATATCTAAGGATGGAACTTTAGAAGGACCTAATGTAGAAATGCTTAAAGAATTATCACAAAATGTTAAAATGGATATAACAGCCTCTGGAGGTATTAGAGATATTGAAAACATTAAGGAATTAAAAGAATTAAATCTTTATGGGGCAATAACAGGTAAAGCAATATATTCAAATACATTATCCTTAAAGGAGGCTATAAAGCTTGCAAAGGAGGAAATATAATGCATACCAAAAGAATAATACCCTGCCTTGATGTTAGAGAAGGCAAGGTTGTAAAAGGAATAAATTTCGTTGGCATAAAAGAAGTTGGAGACCCAGTAGATCTTGCAGAAAAATATTATAAACAAGGGGCAGATGAACTGGTATTTTTAGATATAACAGCAACTCATGAAGGTAGAGGAATAATGGAAAAAGTAGTAGAAAGAGTTGCAGAAAAAATATTTATACCTTTTACAGTAGGTGGAGGTCTTAAAACCATGGAGGACATAAAAGGGATTTTAAGGGCTGGAGCAGATAAAATAAGCCTAAATTCTCAAGCTGTAAGGGATGAAAGTTTAATTTATGATGGTGCCTATTATTTTGGAAATCAATGTATAGTCCTTGCTGTTGATGCAAAAAAAAGAGCAGATAATACAGGGTGGAATGTAGTAATAAATGGAGGTAGGATAAACACAGGTCTTGATGCATTAAAGTGGATTGAAAAGGCAGTGTCTTTAGGGGCTGGAGAAATACTTTTAACATCAATGGATGCAGATGGAACAAAAAAAGGCTTTGATATAGAGCTTACAAAGGCAGTATCAAACATTACAAATGTTCCAGTTATAGCCTCTGGTGGTTGTGGCACTCTAGAACACTTCTATGATGTATTTAAAGAAAATGCAGCAGATGCAGCCCTTGCAGCATCAATGTTTCATTATGATGAAGTAACAGTAAATGAAGTTAAAAAATATTTACAAGAAAAAAATATACCAGTTAGATTATAGGTGATATAATGAAGAAAGAAGAAATATTAAAAAAAGTAGATAAGGTTGACTTTAATAAGGGAGATGGACTTGTACCTGCTATAGCCCAAGATTATAAAACAAAGGAAGTATTAATGCTTGCATACATGAACAAAGAAAGCTTAATAAAAACCTTAGAAGGTGAAACAGCATGGTATTATAGTAGAAGTAGAAATGAACTTTGGAACAAGGGTTCAACTTCAGGACATTTACAATATATAAAAGAAATAAAAATTGATTGTGATAATGATACAATTCTATTATTAGTAGATCAAATAGGGGCAGCTTGTCATACAGGAAACAGAACCTGCTTCTATAAGGATATATAAGGGGGCTATTGCTTTGAATCAAATAAAAAAAGAATATGAAACAATACTAAATAGGAAAAATTCTTCAGAAGATGGGTCCTATACAGGATACCTATTTAAAAAAGGTAAAGAAAAAATCCTAAAAAAGTTTGGTGAAGAAGCTACAGAAGTTGTTATTGCAAGTATGGCAAATAACAGGGAAGAACTAATAGGTGAAATTTGTGATGTAACCTATCATATGCCTGTACTAATGGCCGAAGAAAATATTTCAATAGAGGATATAGAAAAAGAACTTATAAAAAGAAGTGAAAAAAGTAACAATTTTAAAGGTGAAAGAAAAGAGATTACAAACTTGTAGTATAAGGGGAGACAAATGAAGAATATATTATTATATATAATTAC
>CAMNZV010000094.1 GCA_946575275.1 uncultured Clostridium sp.
AATTAATAACACAAGTAGCAATGGATGAAGGATTAAGATTCGCTATTAGAGAAGGCGGAAGAACAGTAGGTTCTGGAGTTGTAACTAGCATAGCTGAATAATTAAATAAAAATGTGGGGTGCAAACCTCACATTTTTTTATGCTAAAAATAATTTGAAATAAAATAAAATAAAAACTTGAAAAAGAAAAAAAATAATAGTATAATGTAAGAGTTGCAGGTCAAAATACGATGATTCAAGAGGTTGCCGGACTTCCGGGTAATTCTTGATGAGTATGTCAGGATCAAGAATCCGACGACAGTTAAAATGTGTTGTAAATAAACTGGATACACCAGGAGGAGTTTACAAGACAAACTGTTGTGCGTTAGAAGTAAAGCGTACATGAAAAGGAGGGAAAGTTAGATGTCAAAACAAAAAATCAGAATCAGATTAAAGGCGTTTGATCATACAATATTAGATCAATCTGCTGAAAAAATTGTTGAAACTGCTAAAACAACAGGAGCTAAGGTTGCAGGACCAATTCCACTACCTACAGAAAAGGATGTTGTTACAATATTAAGAGCGGTTCACAAGTATAAGGACTCTAGAGAACAATTTGAAATTAGAACTCACAAGAGACTTATCGATATCGTTAATCCATCACCAAAAACTGTTGATGCATTAATGAGATTAAATCTACCAGCTGGAGTAGATATAGAAATAAAATTATAAAATATACATGAACATTTATGATTGCAATGCAATCCGCTAAGATGTTTGGGAGGTGTAGTAAAATGAAAAAAGCTATCATAGGTAAAAAGATAGGTATGACACAAATATTTGACGAAAATGGAAAAGTGATTCCTGTAACAGTAGTTGAAGCAGGGCCATGTGCTGTAATCCAAAAGAAAACAGTAGAAAAGGATGGATACGAAGCAATTCAAGTTGGTTTTGGAGATATAAGAGAAAAGTTAGTTTCTAAACCAATAAAAGGGCATTTTGCTAAAGCGGGAGTTTCTTTAAGAAGAACAATAAAGGAATTTAGGTTAGATAATGCTTCAGAATATGAAGTTGGTCAAGAAATAAAAGCTGATGTTTTTGAAGTTGGAGATAAGGTTGACGTTTCTGGAGTGTCTAAAGGTAAAGGATTCGCTGGAAGTATTAAAAGATGGAATCAATCAAGAGGTCCAATGACACATGGTTCAAAGTTTAAGAGAGCACCAGGATCAATGGGAGCATCATCAGATCCGTCTAGAACATTTAAAAATAAGCATTTACCAGGACATATGGGATCAGTTAACACTACTGTAATTAATGTAGAAGTAGTAAAGGTAGTTGCTGAAAAGAACCTTATATTAATAAAGGGTGGAATTCCAGGTCCTAATAAATCTACAGTAGTAATAAGAAACACAGTTAAGGCTTAGTTTCTTAAGGAAGGAGGAAGAAGAATGCCTAAAGTAGGATTATATAACAAAGAAGGAAGTCAAGTTGGAGATATCCAATTAAATGATGAAATATTTGCAGTTGAAGTTAATAAATATGCATTACACCAAGTTGTAGTTGCATTACTTGCAAATAAAAGACAGGGAACTCAATCAGCTAAAACTAGAGCTGAAGTAAGAGGAGGCGGAATTAAGCCTTGGAGACAAAAGGGAACAGGTAGAGCAAGACAAGGTTCAATAAGAGCACCACAATGGATAAAGGGTGGTATTGTATTTGCACCAAAGCCAAGAGATTACAGAATGGCAGTTCCAAAGAGCATGAGAAAAGTTGCAATGAAATCAGCATTAACAAGTAAAATTCAAGAAAATGAAATGATAGTTGTAGATGCATTGGATTTTGAAAAAATTCAAACAAAGCAAGTTGTTAATTTATTAAAAGCATTTGAAGCTAAGAAAACACTAATAATTACAGCTGAATCTGATGAAAAAGTATATAAATCAGCAAGAAACATAGAAGGTGTTTCAGTTATACCAGCAAATAATATTAATGTATATGATTTATTAAAGTTTGCTAAGGTTATAATAACTAAAGATGCTGTATCTAAAATTGAGGAGGTGTACGCATAATGAAATTAACAAGCCATGATATAATTAGAAAACCAGTAATAACTGAAAAGACTATGTCAGCTATGGCTGAAAATAAGTACACTTTTATAGTTCATATAAATTCAAATAAATCTCAAATAAAAAGAGCAGTTGAAGAAGTTTTTGACGTTAAAGTAGACAGCGTTAAAACAATAAGAACTATTGGTAAGACTAAAAGAGTTGGCGTTCATATCGGTAAAAGACCTGACACAAAGAAAGCTGTTATTACTTTAGCTGAAGGTAGCAAAGGAATAGAATTCTTTGAAGGATTACAAGGATAATAAAGTGATTTATTGGTTATTAACCAGATAAGCTTAAAGAAGGAGGGAATATAATGGCAGTTAAAAAGTTTAACCCAACCACACCATCTAGAAGACAAATGACTATGCAAACATTTGAAGAAATAACTTCAGATAAGCCTGAAAAGTCACTTCTTACTTCTATAAAAAGAAAAGGTGGAAGAAATGCACAGGGTAAAATAACTGTAAGACACCAAGGTGGTGGAGCTAAAAGAAAATATAGAATAATTGATTTTAAGAGAAATAAGGATGGGATTGAAGCAAAGGTTGTTTCAATTGAATATGATCCAAATAGAACAGCTTATATAGCATTAGTTGTATATAAGGACGGAGAAAAGAGATATATTATTGCACCAAACGGTTTAAAGGTTGGAGATATAATAGTTTCAGGAGCAGATTCAGATATTAAGCCAGGTAATGCATTACCGCTTAAGAACATTCCAGTAGGAACAGTAGTTCATAATATTGAATTACAAGTTGGAAAAGGGGCTCAGTTAGTTAGAGCAGCTGGTGGTTCAGCACAGCTAATGGCAAAGGAAGGAAATTATGCTACACTTAGATTGCCATCAGGTGAAATGAGATATGTAAGAATTGAATGTAGAGCTACTATTGGTTCAATTTCTAATTCTACTAACGATATAATTAACTTAGGAAAAGCAGGAAGAAAGAGACATTTAGGATGGAGACCTACAGTTAGAGGATCAGTAATGAACCCTAATGATCACCCTCATGGTGGTGGTGAAGGTAAAGCACCAGTAGGAAGACCAAGTCCAGTAACTCCTTGGGGTAAACCTACTCTTGGATACAAAACTAGAAAGAATAAGAAGTATTCAGATAAATTTATTGTTAAGAAGAGAAATACTAAGTAATAATTGTTACTTTATGATTTCATAACAGAGATTTAATGAAGGGAGGCAATATTAGTGAGTAGATCAACTAAAAAGGGACCTTTTGTCCATGCAGGATTATTAAAGAAAGTTGAAGAAATGAATACAAATAATGAGAAAAAGGTAGTTAAAACTTGGTCAAGAAGTTCAACTATTTTCCCACAATTCATCGGACATACAATTGCAGTTCATGATGGAAGAAAGCATGTTCCAGTATACATATCTGAAGATATGGTTGGGCATAAGCTTGGAGAATTTGTATTAACTAGAACTTTCAAAGGTCATATAAATACAGATAAAAAAGGAAAGAAATAGTAAGATAATTTGAAAGGAGGAATAAACATGGAAGCTAAAGCTGTAGCAAAGTATGTGAGAATGTCTCCAATTAAAGTAGGAGCAGTTACTAATCTTATTAGAGGAAAAAATGTTAATGAAGCTTTTGCAATTTTAGAATATACGCCTAGAGAAGCAGCTGTTGAAATTAAGAAAGTATTAAAATCAGCTGTGGCTAATGCTGAAAATAATTTTGCATTAGATACTGATAGATTATATGTTTCTGAAGTACATGTTGGTCAAGGTCCTACATTAAAGAGATTCAGACCAATGGATCATGGAAAAGCATTTAAAATACTAAAAAAATCAAGCAATATAACTGTAGTGGTTAAAGAAAGAGCTTAGAAAGAAGGAGGGAAAGTAAGTGGGTCAAAAAGTACATCCTCATGGACTTAGAGTTGGTGTTATTAAAGATTGGGATTCAAAATGGTATGCAAATAAAAAAGATTTTGCTGACAACCTAATTGAAGATAACAAAATAAGAAAATTTGTTAAAAAAGAATTATTTGCTGCTGGTATTTCTAAGATTGAAATCGAAAGAGCTGCAAAGAGAGTTAAGTTAAATATATATACTGCAAAACCTGGTGTTGTTATAGGAAAAGGTGGAGCAGGAATAGAAGCACTTAAAGGAAAGGTATCTTCATTTGTTAAGGATAAAAATATTTTAATTAACATAGTTGAAGTTAAAAATGCAGAAGCTGATGCACAATTAATGGCTGAAAACATTGCAGCTCAATTAGAAAAGAGAATATCTTTTAGAAGAGCTATGAAACAAACAATGCAAAGAGCTATGAAACGTGGAGTTAAAGGTGTTAAAACTGCATGTTCAGGTAGATTAGGTGGAGCTGAAATTGCTAGAACTGAACATTACCATGAAGGAACAATTCCACTACAAACATTAAGAGCTGATATAGAATATGGATTTGCAGAAGCAGATACAACATATGGAAAAATCGGAGTTAAGGTTTGGGTATATAATGGAGAAATACTTCCAACTAAAAAAGTAGATACAAAAGAAAGTGTTGAAGCATAATTAAGAAAGGAGGAATGTTATTATGTTAATGCCTAAGAGAGTAAAGCATCGTAAGGTACATCGTGGAAGAATGACTGGTAAGGCTACAAGAGGTAATTTTTTAGCATATGGTGATTTTGGATTACAAGCAACTACATGTGGATGGATAACAAGTAATCAAATAGAATCTGCCAGAATTGCAATTAATAGATATATTAAAAGAGGTGGAAAACTTTGGATAAAGATTTTCCCAGATAAGCCTGTTACAGAAAAACCTGCAGAAACAAGAATGGGATCAGGTAAAGGATCACCAGAATATTGGGTAGCAGTAGTTAAACCAGGAAGAGTTCTTTTTGAACTATCTGGGGTAAAAGAAGAAACAGCAAGGGAACCAATGACATTAGCATCACATTAACTCTCAGTGAAAACTAAGTTTGTAGCTAGAAAAGATTTTGAGGAAATGGGTGGTGAAGAATAATGAAGGCTAGAGAATTAAAAGATATTAAAGCAAATGATCCTCAAGATTTAAAGATTAAATTATCTGATCTAAAATCTGAATTATTCAACTTAAGATTCCAATCAGTTACTGGCCAATTGGAAAACCCAATGAGAATAAGAGAAGTAAAGAAATCTATAGCCCAAATAAAAACCATCTTAAGAGAAGAAGAGTTAAGGGTTCAACAGTAATTCTAAAAGGAGGTATATATCTTAATGGAAAGAGGATTAAGAAAAAAGAGAATCGGTAGAGTTGTTTCTGATAAAATGGATAAGACTATAGTAGTTGCTGTTGAAACAAAAGTTAGACACCCACTTTATGGGAAGACTGTTAACAGAACTACAAAGTTTAAGGCTCATGATGAAAACAATGAAGCAAAAATGAATGATAGAGTATTAATAATGGAGACTAGACCATTATCTAAAGATAAGAGATGGAGACTTGTAAACATAGTTGAAAAAGCTAAATAGGCTTTAAAACTGAAAGGAGGTTTATTATATGATACAACAACAAACTGTGCTTAAAGTAGGAGATAACTCCGGCGCAAAAGAAATTATGTGTATTAGAGTTTTAGGTGGTTCTAAAAGAAAGTTCGGAAACATTGGAGATATAATAGTAGCTAGCGTTAAAAGTGCAACACCAGGCGGAGTTGTTAAAAAAGGTGAAGTTGTTAAGGCTGTTATAGTAAGATCTGTAAAAGGATTAAGAAGAGCAGATGGTTCTTATATTAAATTTGATGAGAATGCTGCAGTAATAATTAAGGATGACAAGCAACCAAAAGGAACTCGTATATTCGGACCAGTTGCAAGGGAGCTAAGAGATAAAGAGTTTAATAAGATATTATCATTAGCACCAGAAGTTCTATAAATAGAGGAGGTGTCTAATTTGAAGATTCGTGTAAGAAAGAATGACAATGTTGTAGTTATATCTGGAAAAGATAAAGGTAAAACTGGAGAAATATTAAAAGTATACCCTAAGACAGGAAGAGTTCTTGTTCAAGGTGTTAATATAATTAAGAAGCACCAAAAGGCTTCTAGAACTCAAGCGGAAAGTGCTATAATCGAAAGAGAAGCAGCTATTAACAGTTCAAATGTAATGATTTATTGTAACAACTGTAAACAAGGTGTTAGAATCGGAAATAAGATATTAGAAGATGGTTCTAAAGTTAGAGTTTGTAAAAAATGTGGAGAAACATTCTAAATTCTGAAAGGAGGTACTAAGTGTGGTAAGACTAAGAGATAAGTATGACAAAGAAGTTGTATCTGCAATGATTGAAAAATTCGGATACAAAAATATAATGGAAGTTCCAAGACTTGAAAAGATAGTTATAAACATGGGTGTTGGAGAAGCTAAAGAAAATCAAAAAGTTTTAGAATCAGCAGTTAATGATTTAACTTTAATTACTGGTCAAAAACCAATT
>CAMNZV010000095.1 GCA_946575275.1 uncultured Clostridium sp.
AAAACTTGATATAGTTAAAATAGGAAAACCAAATGTTACAGTTAAAAAAGAAGCAATAAATGCAAGTGAAAATAATATAGTTATATCTGACGGAGTTACTGTTGGAACAGCTAACGTAGGAAATAAAATAAATTATAGATTAACCTATGAAAATAATAGCGTTAATTCAGTTAAAAATGTTGAAATTGAAGATGCTAATTTAGGAGTAATTATTACAAAGGATGGTTACAAGGTAAATGGACAAAGTGTAACAGTACCAAGTACATTAAGAATAATTAATGGAACAGTAACTAAAACTGGTCAAGGAGCCTTATCCTTACTTAATGAAATTAAACCAGGTCAAAAGATAGTAATAACAGATGAAACCTATTTAACAACAACAGCTGCTGCAAGTCATATTTCAAATGGAATAAACAATACTGTTAGAATTAATTCAACATATTTTAATGAAGCTAAAACTGGAGCTAAAGAAGCTTCATGTAAGGTTAATGTTATTGAAAATATTAATTTGTCAGTAGAGAAGTATATTAAGGAAATTATAAGAAATAACCAAACTATTTTTTCAGCAAACCAAAAGGAAGTAAGTTCAAAGTTGCCAAGGATATATTCAGGGGATAAAATCATATTTGGATTTAATTTGAGAAACAATTCAAATTCTGTGGCAAGCAATATAAAGATTCAAGATATAATTTCAAATTCAGAGGATTCAAGTATAAAATATGATGTAAGTTCAATGAACTTTATAAATAGTACAGATCCTTCCTTTAATACTACCAATTATACCTTACCTGGTAAGGGTAGTGTATATTTTGAAAGTAGTCAGTGGACAGTGCCAGATAATGCAAGATATTTATTAAATAACACAATAAATGTTTTAAATCGTAATGATGCTATTGTTGCAACAGATAACTGTGAATTTACGGTATATCCAAAAGTATATGTAACAATGAATTGCGTAGATGATTTAGAAAAACAATTCTATGTAACAATTACAGGTAGTGATGGATTTAAAACAGGAATGTATTTGAAAAATGGAGAGCAGGTTGAAGTTGATAATTTAAAATTTGGTGTAGATTATACAGTTAAGGAAACTGTACCTATGAACTTTGTATTCCAGGGTATGGATATTAATGGCATGAATAACAGTACAGGTAGTATAAATTTCAACTTAAAAACAATAGAAGATCCATCAGTAATAAACTTGTATAACACTAAGAATAATTCAAATGAGTTTAGAGATGAGGATGAGGTTACTAATAGTTTGAAATTGCATTATAATATAAGATGGTAAGGAGGGGAATTACATGAATTTTAAAATAACAAAAAAGATTAAAGTTATATTATCAATATCTGTAATGGCAATCCTTATATCAGGTACAGTTGCCTTCTTTATATCAAAAGATGTTAAAACAAATAGTTTTACAGCTGGAGATTTATCCATAAAAATAGAGGAGCCTAATTACAAGGAACCAGATAATTGGAATGGAGAAAAGATAGTTAAGGATGCAAATGTAAAAAACACTAATATAATGCCTGAATTAATTAGAGTTGCAATAGAACCAAGATTCCAAGATGCAAATGGTAACTTCTATAGTGGGGATATTAGCAAGATAGATTTTGAATATGTTAATATAACAACTAATAAAAATGATATTAGCAAATGGATAGATGGTAATGATGGATATTATTATTACACAAGTATATTAAAAGAAGGGGAAACAACCTCTGATATAATAAATAGTGTAACATTTAATGTTTCAGAAGACGAAAAAGTAAAGTATAATGAAAAAACATTAAAGGCAGTTGTAAGAGCAGAAGCTATATTTTCAGAAACTGATGCCTACAAAACTCAATGGAATGTTTCAGATAGTACAGTAAAAGAAATGCTTAAGGAATTATGTGAAATGTAATTAATAATAAGACACAAAACAAATTTAAAGTTAGTTTTGTGTCTTATTTTTTGTTTACAGTTTCTTGATTAACTAAGACATTATCATAAATCAATCACAAACTAAATTAATATATTAAAAAAACAGTTGACAATATAGAAAAAGAATCATATAATTTTTATTACATACAAAAGATGTATGTAAAGTATGAATAAAACTGACTAGTTAACTAGAGGTTTTGGGAAGATAATTTTTCCCAAAACCTCTTTTTATATTGTAAGAAAAGGAGGATTTAGAAGACATGAAAAAACTACTACCTATTTTATCAATTTTATTTGCTATAGGATTAGAAAGGGCTATTGACAATTCAAAACTACACCCGTTAGCAGGAAAACCCTATTATACTTATTTTTTATTAATCTTGCTAGGAATATATCTTATAGTCTATATGCTAAGTTTATTTAATAAAAAAGTACAAGGATTAATAAGTAATAAGGCACCACTTTATGCAGGAATTGTACTTATCATAAACATTATAAATTTAGTTACTGTTAAGTTTGCATTGCTTCCAGTTTTATTTTTCCCATCACTTGACAGAGTATTTTCGGTTTTTGTAGATGATAGGACACTATTAGTTCAATGTGTTTTATATTCATTAAAATTATTAATTACGGGATTTTCTTTTGGTGCTGTTTTAGGATTTTCAACTGGTGTTTTACTAGGGTTTAATAAAAAAGCAGCCTATTGGATAAATCCATTTACACGTGTCATAGGTCCAATTCCAGCTACTGCTTGGTCACCTTTAGTTTTATCTTTGTTTGCAACTTCCTATCAAGCAGCAGTATTTTTAGTAGCGTTAGCATCCTGGTTTCCAATTACTTTAATGACAAGTAGTGGAATTCAAAATGTTAAAAATTCTTATTTTGAGGTTTCTGAGACCTTAGGTGCAGGCACTTTATACAAAATATTTAAGGTTGGAGTTCCAGCTGCAATGCCAAGTATATTTTTAGGAGTTTTTTATGCAACCTGTGGGTCATTCGTCACCTTAGTAACAGCAGAAATGTTTGGCTGTAAGCTTGGAATTGGATGGTATATAAATTGGCAAAAGGGGTTAATGCTTTATCCTAATGTTTATGCCGGATTAATACTTTTAGCTGGAATATGTACTATTATAATATCTTTATTATTCAAATTTAAGGATAAAATTCTTGTTTGGCAGAAGGGAGTTATTAAATGGTAGGTGCAATAAGTATTAAAAATGTAAGTAAATCTTTCACTAATGCAGATGGCAGTAGCTTAGTTGCATTAAATGATCTGAATTTGGAGATAAAGCCTGGCGAATTTGTTTCCTTAATTGGACCTTCAGGCTGTGGAAAGTCAACCTTGCTTAGGGCAATTGCAGGGTTAAATATTGCTGATGAAGGGGAAATATTATTAGATGGGAAAAAGGTACTAAGGCCAGGCTATGAAAGAGGATTTGCCTTCCAGGAGGCTAATTTGTTTCCGTGGCTGACCATTAGAGGGAATATTGGCTTTGGACTTAAGGCAAGAGGAGTATATAAGGAAAAGAAGAAAGATGTTGATGAATTTATAGATCTAGTTGGACTTAAGGAATTTGAAAAGTCCTTTCCTCACCAGCTTTCAGGAGGTATGTGTCAAAGAGCCTCCCTTGCAAGAGCATTAGTTGGACATCCTAAGGTACTATTATTAGATGAACCTCTTGGTGCTTTAGATGCCTTTACAAGAATGAACATGCAAGAGGAAATCCTAAGAATATGGAAGGAAAATAATATGACAATGATAATGGTTACTCACGATGTGGATGAAGCTATTTATTTGTCTGATAGAGTGGTGGTTATGACACCAAGACCTGCAAAGGTTGAAAAAATTATTGATATTGAAATATCTAGACCTAGGGCTAGAAGTCAAGATATTTTTTTAAAGTATAGAACTGAAATTTTAAAGATATTAAATTATGCAGGTGAAATTAAAGAACCAGCATATTATTTGTAGGAGGAGAATTTATGTTAAAGGGAAAATTTATAAAAAGCTTTACTTCATTAATATTGCTTATTTTTACTGTTTTTACTGTAGGATGTAGTAAAGATCAAGGAGAGTCGGAAAAGACAGGTACTGAAAAGGAAATAGTAAAAATACTTGTTGGAAAGGAAAGCCTATGTTTAGCCCCAGTTCACATTGCAATAATAAATGGTTATTTTGATGAGGAATTTAAAAGCGAAGGGTTAGAATATGAACTTGTTGCTGCAGAGGTTAATCAAGCAGCTGATTTATTAACAGCTAAAAAGATTAATGCAGCTTATGGACTTACAGGTAGTTTAATTCAACCTATTTCAAATGGGCTTAATATTTCTTTTACAACAGGTCTTCATACAGGTTGTACAAAATATTATGTAAAAAATGGTTCCAATATAACATCATTAGAGGATTTTAAAGGGAAAACAATTGGAGTTCCGTCTCTAAGTGATTCAAGTGTAGTTAATTTAAAACGTAAATTAAAGGATGTTGGCCTAGATATGTCTAAAAACAGCATAGAGGTTAACTTTGTTGCTTATGCAATGGCAGATTTACCAGCTGCGTTAGATAATGGAGCTGTAGATGTAATAGGATTACATGATCCAGTGGCAACAAAAGCAGAACAATCATATAACTTTACAAAGATATTAGATACAACTACAGATGAGAAGTTTTTAAATGAGTATTGCTGCCAAGCTTATGTTTCACAGGAGTTAATAGCTAATAATAAGGCAGGGGCAGAGGCTTACACAAGGGCAATGCAAAAAGCTGCAGCATTTATAGAGGCTGATCCAGAGGAAGCAGCGAAATTGCAAATTGAAAATGGCTATATGAGTGGAGATGCCAAAACAAATGGTGAAATTCTAGCTTCCTTTAGTTATGTCCCTTCTATTAGTAAAGGAAGACAAACCTTTGAAAGTGCATTTAAGGAGCTACAGGAAATAGGAGATATTGATTCATCATTAAGTTTAGATAAATTTACAGATAAATCCTATACAAAGCTTGAAAATGTATCAGATGGATACACCTTTGATAAAAATACAAAAAAATTTACAGAAATAAAGTAGGTGCAATATGAATAAAATTAGATTTATTTATGGAATTATTACTTTTATTGTAGGATTAGTACTATCAGTAGGATTACAAACAGTATTTGAAGTTTGTCCAGTTACTGAAAAAATCATGAAATGTCATTGGTCAGGAAGGGCACTAATTGGAATAGGTGTAATATTAATTATAGCTTCAATACTTATTATTTTATTTAAAAAGCCAGGGGAACAAAAGATCCTTATAATTAATGTTCTTGCATTAGATGTGGTGGGGATTTTAATTCCAAAGGTGTTAATTGGAGGCTGCTCAGATTCTATGATGACCTGTCAAAGCTTAAGCTATCCAGTAGTCTATTTAGTATCAGGAATTAGCATTGTAATTTCAGTTATTTATTTTATCTATTTATTAAAGGTAAATAAAAATGAATAAAATTATTCTTAAGGGTATTAAGAATAGGATTGGTGAGAAAATATACTTTCTATTTATTGTATTAGTAATAACAGCAACATTATTTTCCACCTCCTATCTATTAGATTGTTTTAAGAATGGAATTAATAGTGTTTCTGAAAGGATAGGAGCTGATATTATTGTAGTTCCTAATGGTTATGCAAGTAATGTACAAAATTCATTGTTTACTGGGGAGCCAAGTACTGTATACTTTAAGAATAACTGGCTTGATACATTAAAGGGGATTCAAGGGGTTGAAAAGGTATCAAAACAAATATTTTTGGCTTCATTATCTAATTCTCCATGTTGCGATTTGAAATCCCAATTAATAGCTATAGATTATAATAGTGATTTTGTAATAAAGCCTTGGCTACTAGAGGCTTATAATAAGGATCTTGCATCAAATGAGGTACTAGTAGGTAGTGGAATGGATTATAGTATTGGAGAAGAAGTAGTTTTCTATGAAAAGAAGTTTAAGGTAGTGGGAAAGACAGACAAATCAGGAATGGGCTATGATAGAAGTGTTTTTATGAGCTATGAGGCTGCAAATGAATTGTTTGAAAATCCTAAGGTTAATGATAGCTTTCAGAATATAGGTAGTAATGAGGCTGCATCTGCTTATTATATTAGGGTTAGTGATCCTTCGTATATTACCAAAATAACAGCAGAAATTAATGAAAAAATACAAGGTGAAGAGATTAAAGTATATACATCAGATAGCATGATAATGGAGGTTAGGAGCAATATTAATAAATTCTCTAATATATTTATTATTGTACAAATATTATTTATCATTATTGCACTAATAGGGATTATTGGTATATACTCCCTTGATATATATAACAGAAGAAGGGAATTTGGAATACTATATTCAATAGGTAGTAAAAGAAGGCATATTGCTATAATTATTTTAGGTGAAGTTTTTTATATAAGCTTGGCAGGTGGAATAATTGGAGTTGTTTTTGGAGGAATATTTGTATTCTCCTTTAGTAATTATATTAGCAGCATTTTAGGGCTTCCTTTTTATAGCCCTTCATTAATAGATAATCTGTTATTAATTATTAAATGTCTAATCCTTGGAATAGGGACT
>CAMNZV010000096.1 GCA_946575275.1 uncultured Clostridium sp.
ATATATGACAATTATCGTGGAAGCATAGTGGTATAATCTAATTACAAATAATGGAAATTGGAGGAGAACTATGCAGTACGGATTTAATTTTATGACTTATAATAAGACTCAAAGTAAAGGAAGAATAAATATAAATAAGGAAATATTAATGTTAATATTTATGCTTGTTGGAGGATTTTTCATAAGTAGGGTAACGGTGTTCTTCAATATAGATGGCATACAAGAGATGGCACCCTTTGGAATAGCATATTTTATATCAGTTATATTAATGAAGGATCATAAAAAGATTTTACTTAGTTTTATTGGTGTTATAGGAGGTTATTTAAGTAATGTAAATCTTGTATATAATCAATATATAAATATAATAATCATAGCAATTCTTATGGTGTATGGATTAGCTATGTTTTTAATAGGAAGAAAAATTTATGAAATAGAAATAATGTTATTATTGTTTTTTTGCTATATAGCAAGCACGGCATTAATTTATGATTATTCTTTAAAGATGAATTTTATTATAACAATAATGAATACTATTATTATAATTCCAGTTTATTATATTATTAAAAGAGGTATGGAATGTATTTATGAATTAGATAGTAATTATTTATTTAAGACAGAGGAAATAATAAGTATTGGAATAATTATTTGTCTAATTATTTGTGGAATTGGTGACATATTAATAGGTGGAGTAGAGGTAAGAAAGGTATTTGCATATGCAGCTATATTGATTTTTACATATGCAGGTGGTGGAACCTATGGTGCAGCCTTTGGAGTAGTAATTGGTCTTGTTATGGGTATGAATTCGGAAAATGTAATGGAAAGTATATGTTATTTTAGTATTTTAGGGTTAGTATCTGGGATATTTAAAGAGACGGGAAAAATATTTACTGCATTAACATATATATTAACATTCTTTTCTTTGTCTATGTATTTACAAAATATAAATACTTTAAATATTATAGAAATTACAGTTGGTGTATTAATATTTTTAATTTTGCCTAAAGCAGTTTTAGATTTTATTAGTGTTGAATTTAATATAGACAAGAAAATGGAACAAATAAATCAAGTAGAATTAAATGAATTAAAAAAAGAATTTAGTGATAAGGTTAATGGACTTGGCAGGGTCTTGGATTTGGTTGGAAATACATTATATGATTTTAATACTAATGATACCTTAAAAAATAAGGATAAAAGCACTAGGTTAATTGGGAACCTAGCAGATATGGTTTGTTCTAATTGTGCAAGATGTAAGCAATGTTGGAACAGGGAATTTAATACAACTTATGGTGCTTTTTCTTCTCTTTTAAAAAGTACAGAAGAAAAGCGTATGTATTTTCCATTGGAATTAGAAAAAATTTGCCTCGAAAAAGAAGAGTTAATTAACTTAGCAGAAAATTTGGTTACTAATTTAAAAAATAATGAGCTTAAAAAGGAAAGACTTGAAGATGGAAGAAAGATGGTAGCAAAGCATATTAAAGGTATAGCACAATGTATAGATGGTGTATTAAATGATTTTAAGAGGGATGTAGTTATTTGTACTGATGTTGATAAATTACTTAGAAAGGCTTTAAGTAAAAGATTTATACAGTATAAAAATGTATTTGCATATAGAGATATAAAGGGTAGGATGAAATTGAAAATTAGCTTTACAGGAAGTATATTAGATACTGGTATTGAAAAAGAGGTAGTTGAAACTGTTAATTTAGTTATTAATAGTCCTATGGTAATTTGCGAAGGTGAGAGCAACTATTATTTTGATGGTAATGAATACACATTGGTTTTAGAAGAATCACCTAAATATCAAGTTATATCCTATGGGGCTATTTCATCAAAAGAGGGAGAAGATTATATTGGAGACACCTACAGCTTTGGTAAAACTAATGTGGGAGAATATATAACCATGATTAGTGATGGAATGGGAGCAGGGCCTGAAGCTGGTAGGCAAAGTACAATAACTGTTGAAATAATAGAAAGGTTTTTACAGTCAGGTTTTGAGCCTTCTGTGGCAATTAGCATGGTTAACAAAATAATGTCAATGAAATTTGATGAGGATGAAAAATATTCTACTTTAGATTTAAATATAATTGATTTATATACAGGGGATATTACATTTAAAAAGTTAGGTGCAGCATCAAGTTTTATTAAAAGGGGCAAAAATGTAAAAAAGATAACTTCTAATATGCCTCCTTTTGGAATTGTTGATGAAATTGAAGTGGAGGGCGTGAAAGATAATTTAAAAAGTGGAGATATGGTAATAACAATTAGTGATGGTATATTAGAGGCTGATTATGATTTATCCTTAGGAGAGGGATGGATTGAAAAGTATTTAACTAAGTGTTCTAAAGAACCTAAAAAATTAGCTCAGGATATAGTAGATAGAGCAAAGGATTTTAATAATGGAATTTCAAAGGACGATATGACTGTTGTTGTATCTAAAATTCATGCAATATATTAATCTAAGGGCTATTACAGTAGTGTATTAAAAATTACTGTAATAGCCTTATTAATTTAATTAAATATTTGATTTTTCTTTTTATAAAGGTAAAATAATACTAGAGATAATAAGAATAGAGGATAAGATATGATTAATTATTATAAAAAGAAATTTATTGAGTTTATAAATGATAATGGTCTTGTTAATTATAGGGATAAAATAGTAATTGGAGTTTCAGGAGGACCAGATTCTATTTGTTTACTAAACCTACTATGTTTAGTTAAAGAAGAATACAATTTAGACATTGCAGTAGCCCACATTAACCATATGATAAGAGGAATAGAGGCTGATGAGGATGAAGTATATTGCAAAAGCATATGTGAAAAATTAAAGGTTAAATGTTATGTGAAAAAAATTAACATAAAGGAAATGGCAAAAAATAAAAAGATTTCAGAAGAAGCCTGTGGTCGTGAAGTTAGATACGATTTTTTCAATGAGATTAAAAACAAATTAGGTTATAATAAAATTGCAACAGCACATAATGCTAATGATCAAGCAGAAACTATAATAATGAGGATAATGAGGGGAACAGGACTTGATGGACTGGGTGGAATACCAATTAATAGAGATAATATTTATATACGGCCTATAATATTTATGAAAAGAAACGAAGTAGAAGATTTTTGTATGAAAATAGGGGAAACACCTCATATAGATTGTTCAAATTTAGAGAAAGTATATAGTAGAAATAAAATTAGGCTTGATATATTGCCTTACATGAAGGAAAATTTCAATGAGGATATTATAGACACAATAAACAGAATGGGAGAAATAATTCAAATAGATAATAGTTTCATTGAACAATCTGCCCTAGAAGAATATAAAAAAGATGTTATTATTTCTAATAATGAGATTATATTAAATAAAAATGTTTTTAATTTACACAAAGCTTTAATAGGAAGAATAATAAGAAAATCTATAGAGAACTTAAATGGTAATAAATATAACATAGAGATGAAGCATATCAATGAGATACAAAATCTAGCTATATTAGAAACTAGTAAAAAAATTGATTTACCTAATAATTTATATGGTATAAATATTTATGGAAATATACATATTAGGGTTAAAGGTAAAATAGAAGAGTGTTATAATGGAAAAATAATTATTAAAAAGGATGAACTAGATTATATTGATAATGTAGAGTATAATGGTGAGATATTTAAAATAGAAATAGTAAATTATAAAAGTTGTATTAATTATAATGAAAATACTTTAACAAAATATTTTAATTATGATAATATTAATGGTGATGTTATATTAAGATATAGAAAAGATGGGGATAGAATAATACCTTTTGGTATGGATGGAAGTAAAAAGCTTAAGGATGTTTTTATAAATATGAAAATTCCAAAGGAAATAAGAGACCATATACCACTAGTTGAAATTAATAATGAAATTGCTTGGATTGTTGGAGTTAAAATATCAGAAAAATTCAAAATAACAAAAGATACAAAAAAATTACTTAAAATATCAGTTATTAGAAAGGAAATTTAAAATGGATAATGAAATCGAAAAAGTATTATTTACTGAGGAACAAATTCAAGAAAAAATAAGAGAAATGGCAAATATTATAAATCATGATTACCAAGGAAAAGAATTACTTATAATTGGTGTATTAAAAGGAGCATTTTTATTTACATCAGATTTAGTAAAAAGAATTACTATTCACTGTAATATAGACTTTATGATAGCCTCAAGCTATGGCAATGGAACAACTTCATCAGGAGTGGTTAAAATATTAAAAGATATTGATTATAGTTTAGAGGGAAAGGATATACTTATAGCAGAAGATATAATAGAAAGTGGTATATCATTAGACTTTTTAGTTAATTATCTAAAAGGTAGAAATGCAAAAAGTGTTGAAATTGCTACTTTGTTAAATAAACCATCGAAAAGAAAAAAGGAAGTATACGTTAAATATATAGGATATACTGTGCCAGATGAATTTTTAGTTGGATATGGTCTAGATTATGCAGAAAGATACAGAAACCTTCCATATATAGGAACACTAAAGCCAGAAGTTTATGAAAAGTAGTATAAAAGAAGTGTCTTGTGCAACAAAAGTGCATATGGTAAAATTTATAATAACTAGAAGAGAGGGGGACATTGGATGAAAAAAAATTCAAGTTCAGCTGTATACTTAATAATTTTAGTGGTGTTAATTTTTGGTGGGTTCACTGCTTATCAATCAAGAGGGAATGCTTCAAGTATTCCATACAGTCAATTAGAACAAAACTGGAAAAGTGGAGATATTGAA
Organism: uncultured Clostridium sp.; assembly: GCA_946575275.1. Taxonomy (GTDB): domain Bacteria; phylum Bacillota; class Clostridia; order Clostridiales; family Clostridiaceae; genus Clostridium. The sequence goes on from CAMNZV010000096.1 coordinate 4,755, forward strand.
AGTATAAAAATCAATGAAGATAATTTACAAATTGAAGGTAAAACTAAAGATAACAAAAGTTTTATTACCTATGCGCCAGAAGGGGTTGTTTCTCAATTAATTAAGGAATATCCAAATTCCTCTGTAAAGGTAGAATATGCTACACCTTCAAATGCAGGTGCTTGGCTTACTATAATTCCTATTGTGGTGTTAATAGTTATATTTTTGGTGTTTTTATTTATTTTCACTCAACAATCACAAGGTAGTAATAGTGGTAGAGGTGTAATGAATTTTGGGAAAAGTAAGGCAAAAATTGCCAATCCTGATTCGCAAAAGATTACATTTAAGGAAGTTGCAGGTGCTGATGAAGAAAAAGCAGAACTAGAAGAAATAGTAGACTTTCTAAAGATGCCTGCAAAATATATTGAAATGGGAGCAAGAATACCTAAGGGAGTTTTACTTGTAGGTCCTCCAGGAACAGGTAAGACCTTGCTTGCAAAAGCAATATCTGGTGAAGCTGGAGTTCCCTTCTTTAGCATTTCAGGTTCAGATTTTGTTGAGATGTTTGTTGGAGTTGGTGCTTCAAGGGTTAGAGATTTGTTTCAAGAAGCTAAGAAAAATGCTCCATGTATTGTATTTATAGATGAAATAGATGCAGTTGGAAGACAAAGAGGTGCAGGTCTTGGTGGAGGCCATGATGAAAGAGAACAAACACTAAATCAACTATTAGTTGAAATGGATGGTTTTGGAATAAATGAAGGAATAATAATGATTGCAGCAACAAATAGGCCAGATATACTTGATCCAGCATTACTTAGACCAGGTAGATTTGACAGACAAATATTAGTTGGTGCTCCAGATGTTAAGGGTAGAAAAGAGATATTACAAGTTCATACAAAGAAAAAGCCTTTAGCAGAAGATATTGATTTAGAAGTATTAGCAAAAAGAACACCAGGCTTTAGTGGAGCTGACTTAGAAAACTTGGCAAATGAAGCAGCATTACTTGCAGTTAGAAGAGGTAAAAAGCAAATTACCATGGTTGAAATGGAAGAGGCAATAACTAGAGTTATTGCAGGGCCAGAAAAGAAAAGTAGGGTAATTATAGAAAAGGATAGAAGGCTTACAGCTTATCATGAGGCAGGGCATGCAGTTGTAATGAAGTTATTACCAAATTCTGATCCGGTTCATGAAATATCAATTATTCCAAGAGGTAGAGCTGGTGGATACACTATGCATTTACCAACTGAAGATAGAGCCTACAGATCAAAATCAGCATTAAAGGATGAGATGGTAGAGCTTTTAGGTGGAAGGGTTGCAGAACAAATTGTACTAGGAGATATAAGTACAGGAGCTAAAAATGATATTGACAGAGCTAGCAACATTGCAAGAAGTATGGTTATGGAATATGGAATGAGTGAAGAAATTGGAACTATTTCATATGGTACAGATCAAAATGAAGTGTTTTTAGGACGTGATATTGGCAGAGGACGTAATTTTAGTGAAGAATTAGCAGCAAAAATTGATACAGAAATAAAATCACTAATAGACGAAGCATATAAAAAGGCTGAAGTATTATTAAAAGAAAATATTAATAAATTACATGCTGTTTCAAAAGCGTTACTTGAAAAAGAAAAATTAGAAGGTTCTGAATTTATAGAAATTTTTGAAGCTGCAGAATAATTTAATGGATATAGTAATTATATAAATGTAATTGCTATATCCCTTTTTAAATGTTATAAAAAATGTTATAATTTTTAAA
>CAMNZV010000097.1 GCA_946575275.1 uncultured Clostridium sp.
AATGAATGTTGGAATAAGAATTGAGGTTTAAGACAATTGTCTAAAGCCAGAGGGGATGATTTTGGCAACTAGAAGTTTATCTCCAGAGGTTATTATTTGTGATGAAATTGGGAGTAATAAAGATATAGATGCCCTTATTATGGCATTTAATTCTGGAGTTAATATAGTATGTACGTTACATGGATTTTCAATAGATGATTTTTTTAAGAGAAATGTTTTTAAGGAATTAATTGATAATTCTGTTTTAGAAAGAATAATAGTATTAAGTAGTAAAAAGGGTGTAGGAACAATAGAAGGAATTTATGAATTAAAAAAGGAGGAAAAGGGAAAATGCTTAAGGCTTTATTAGGAATTATTATATTTGCAATCTTCTCTCTTTTAGGCTTTTTATATGGAGAAAAATATAGAAAAAGAGTTGTTCATTTAAAAGAATGTTATAAGGGAATAACCTTATTACAAAATCAAGTTATTTATAGTAATACACCTTTGCCAGAAGCCTTTATGGAAATTAAAGATAGTATGAAAAATCCATATTCGGAGATTTTAAGGGAAGCTTCAATAAGTTTAAGTGATTGTATAAATGATAATATAACAGATGCTTTTAAAGAGGCATCTTTAACATATATTGATAATATTTATTTAAATAAAGAAGATACAAGGGTAATAAGTCAATTTTTATTATCCCTTGGGGATACAAGTGTTTACTGCCAGGATAAAATGTTTTGCATAGCCTTAGAAAATTTAAAAAGCAACTTGAAAGAAGCAGAAGAAAGCTCAAATACAAACACTAAATTATATAGATATCTTGGAATTTGTTTTGGGGCTATGATAGGAATTTTAATAATTTAAGGAGGTAACACATGCTAGACATAGGCATACTTTTTAAAATTGGAGGAGCTGGAATAATTTTAGTTATATTAGATAAGGTTTTAACTAGTAGTGGGAAAAGTGAAGTGGCTGCAATTACTAATATTGCAGGTATTGTAATAATATTATTAATGATTATTTCATTAATTAACGACTTATTTAATGCAGTTAAAACTATGTTTATGTTTTAGGAGGGGAGAGCATGGACATATTTAAAATAGTAGGTTTTATTTTAGCTGCATTGTTTTTTGTATTATTCTTTAAAGAAAAAAGAAATGATATAGCAGTATTAATATCTTTAATGGTAGGTATTTTAATATTTACATTCTGCTTAAAACAATTAAATGAAATTATTGAGTTTTTAAGAACCTTATCTGAACAGGCAAATATTGAAGCAGTATATTTTGGTATTATTCTAAAGATTTTAGCAATTAGCTATTTGTCTTCATTTGCCAGTGACATATGCAAGGATGCAGGGTGTGTAAGCCTTTCATCTAAAGTTGAATTTGCAGGAAAGCTATTTATATTAATATTGGCATTGCCTATATTAAGGGCAGTATTAGACTCTATACTTCAAATACTGTAGGTGAAAAGATGGGAAAAATTAAAAAAATATTAGTTATTATTTTAGTAAGCTTATTTGTGTATATTTTAATGCCAAATACAATTATATGTATGGCAGAAGAATCTAAGGATACAACCTATGAAGAAGGTGTAGAAAATGTACTTAAAGAAAATAATCAAGAGATAACTGAACTGTATCAGTATATAAATAATATGAAAAGTGATACAGAATTAATGAATGAATTGGATCCTTCAGAATATATTATTAATTATATAAAAAGTGGCAATGGAAATTTGTCAGTTGAAAAAATACTAAAAGGGTGTATAAGTCTGGTTTTTAAGGAAGTATCAGTGGTGTTAAAATTTGCAATAAGTATGATTGCTATAGCGATTTTATCCACATTAATTAAGAATTTACAAGAGTCATTTACCAGCAAGGGAATATCAGAAGTGGCATTTTATGCGTGTTACGTAACTTTAATATTACTATTATCAAGAAGTTTTTTAATTTCAATTACAGTTGCAAAAGAAGTAATATTTGGAGTTTCCGATTTTATGTCAGCTGTATTACCAATATTAATTAGTATGGTTACATTATCTGGAGGCGTGGTAGAATCAGCAATTTTGGATCCAGTAATATTAAGTGGTGTTATTATAATACCAAAACTTTATACAAACATTATAATACCATTAATTATGGTGAGTTTTGTATTGCAGTTTGTAAATAATTTATCTGAAGAGCATAAAATATCAAATTTGTGTAAGATGGTAAAGCAAATGACAATATGGCTACAAGGAATTGTTATAGTGATTTTTGTTGGTATATTAACAATTCGGGGAATAACAGGGAGTACAATTGATGCAGTAACCCTTAAAACTACAAAGTTTGCAGTAGATAATTTTGTACCTATAGTTGGCAAGGCATTTTCTGACGCAATTACATCAGTTGCTAGTTATTCTTTAATAATAAAAAATTCAATTAGTTCTATAGGTTTAGTTGTAATTATATTAATAATTATATACCCATTAATTAAAATTCTTCTTATGGCTTTTATTTATAAATTTACTTCGGCATTAATTGAGCCTATTTCAGATAAAAGGATAACAGCTTGTATTCAATCGGCAGGGGATTCTTTGGTTTTGTTATTATCTTGTGTATTAAGTGTTAGTTTAATGTTCTTTATATTGCTTGCAGTTATAGCAAACTGTGGAAGAGCAATGGTAGGAGTTTAAATATGGAAGTAGTTAACAAATATATTATTATATTAGTTTCAACGTTAGTACTAATGACGGCAGTAGAATTAATCGCACCAGATAATAATATGAAAAAATATTTAAAGTTTGTATTAGGACTAATCTTAATATCAGTAATGCTTACACCAATTATGGATTTTGTAAATAATGGAGAGGTGGCTATAACATCATTAATAGAAGATTATGAAAATGAATATAAGAATTTAGATGAGTTAAAGTCTTCAAAGGAGTATGAAAGTACAAAGGTTGATTCATTTACAAAAAATTTGAATTTAAATTGTAAAAAAATACTTGAAGAAAAATTTAAAGACATAAGCTTTACATGTGAATCAAAATGTGGAGTTGATTATGAAAAAATGACATATACCATTTCAGAGATATCAATTAAAGTTAAAAATAGTAAAGTTCAAAAAGTAGAGAAAATAGAAATTGGAACTGAAAAAACAAATAATAATGAAGATGAATTATTAAAAGAAATAAAAAAGTATTTAAGTGAAGAGCTAGAAATATCAGAAAGCAAAATAGCAGTTAATTATTCAAATGGAGGGTAGAATTATTGGATAAGGAAAAATTAATTAATGAAATAAAAAAGATTCTATCAGATAAAAAAGTAAGTAATTTATTAGCAGTTCTACTTGTAATTTTCTTTGCATTAATTGCAATTAATATTATAAGTCCAGATTTAGTATCTAATTCTAAAGAGAAAAATGAAGTTTCAGGGATTGTAAATGATGTTAGTAATAATATCTTGTATGAAGAAAAGGAAAAGGAAGAACTAATAAGTATTTTAAAGAAAATTCAAGGGGTGGGGTTAGTTGAAGTTAAAATTAACTTTGAAAGTAATGAGGTAAAGGTGCCAGCTTATGAGAAAACTACTCAAAATACTACAACAGAAGAATCTGATAATGAAGGTGGCAAAAGGACTAATAAGCAAGAAAATGATTCATCGAAGGTTGTAATGTCAGATAATGAACCATATATACTTCAAACCTATAAGCCAAAGGTCCTTGGAATAGTGGTAGTTGCAGAAGGTGCTGCAGATAGCAAGGTTAAGCATGACATAGAGGTTGCAGTTGCAAATTTATATAATTTGTCTGCAAATAAAGTTAACGTATATTCAATGAAATAATTGCATATAATTCAATAGAAAATATTGGGAGGGAAAATAATGACAAAAAAGCAAATGGGTATAATAGTAACATTATTAGCATTAATAGTTTGTACAGCATTACTTGCAGGCAAACTAAATAAACAGGGGTTAAATGATCCTACAGATTTAAGCACCTTATTAACAGAAGATAATTTAGATAAAGAAGATAATGAAGGTGGAGATACAGAAACTATAAGTACACAAGATTTTTTCTATTCTTCAAGAAGTGAAAGAGAGCAAAATGAAGCAACTACAGTACAAAATTTAAACGAACTGATAAACAATGCTAATACATCTAAAGAAAGAAAAGAGGAAGCAACTTTAGAGTTACAAAAATTAATTGTAAGACAAGATAAACAAAAAAGTGTAGAACTTAATATTAAAAATGGTGGGTATGAAGATGCAATATGTGAAATCGCTGATGATAATTCTTTTGTAAATGTAATATTAAAGGCAAGTTCATTAGATGAAAGTCAAGGTGCAAATATTCAAGAAATAATTCAAAAGGCTTCTAATATAAAAGAAGTTAAAATAGAACTAAAAAAATAAGTAATTGTATTATAAAAATGTATTTGATATAATTAACATATGAAAACAGTTTTTATTTAAAACTTAGGAGGTTATGCAAGATGGAGGACTTAAACAACGATAAGAATATAGGTGTTGTTAAGATTTCTGATGAGGTTGTAAGCGTTATTGCAGGTATTGCAGCTGAGGAAATTAAAGGCGTTGTAGAATTTCAAGGTGGTGTTACAAATAATATAGCACATATATTTAAAGGTAAAAAATCTTCAGGTAAAGCTGTTAAGGTAACATTAAATGAAGATAGGGCTATAATTGAAATGGGAATTTCAGTTGAATATGGTGTGAAAATAATGGACGTTGTAGGCAAGGTACAAGAAAATGTTAAAAAGACTGTTGAAGCTATGACTGGACTTGCTGTTGATGATATTAACGTAACAGTTTTAGACATATTTGTGCCAAAAGCTGAAGTAAAGCAAGAAGTTTAAAAAATAAGCTATTTAAAATGGATTGACTATTTTAAGTAGCTTATTTTTATATTTAATATAAATTCTCACTTTTAAAATGTAGAAAGTATAGGGCTGTTGTGATAAAATATAACAAGTTATTTGATTAGTAAATGGAAATAAATTTTCGGAGGATGAAAATGAGTAGAAAGATATCAAGGGATAAAGCGTTAGAAATATTATATGGAATGGAAATTAGCAAAGATACTCCAAAAGAAGCAATAGAAAATTTTTATGAAAATTATGAGGAAAATATTAAAGATGTTTCAAGAGAATATTTAGAAATGGTTATTAATGGAGTCTATGATAATAAGGAAAGCCTAGATAAAATAATTGAGGCTAAACTACAAAATTGGAAACTTAATAGAATTTCAAAGGTTAATTTATCAATATTAAGAATTAGTATTTATGAAATGAAATATGTTGATGATGTTCCAGAAAGAGTTGCACTAAATGAGGCAATAGACCTTACAAAGAAATATTCAGATGAAAAAAGCTCAGCATTTGTTAATGGAGTATTAGATAGAATAATGCATTCTAATTAGGAGGAAGATATGGGCAAAATAATTAATGGCCGGGATATTGCAGATAAAATAAAAGAGGAAATTAAAACCTTAGTAAATAAAAGAATTTCAGAGGGTAAACTTAGACCTAAAATAGTTTCAATTCTAGTAGGAAATGATGGTGGATCTATATATTACATGAATAGTCAGGAAAAGGTAGCGCTATCATTAGGTTTAGAGTTTGAAAAGATAATATTAGATGAAAATATACCTGAAGAATTATTAATTGATAAAATTAATAATTTTAATAATGATAATAAAATAAGTGGAATTATGCTTCAAGTTCCTCTTCCTAAAAACTTAAATGAAAAAAAAATAATTAACACAATATCACCAAATAAGGATATTGATTGTTTAACAAGTGAAAATGTGGGAAAACTATATTTGGGAGAGGATGGATTTGTTCCATGTACCCCTAATTCAGTTATTACAATACTAAAAAGATTAAATATTGATTTAACTGGAAAAAATGCAGTTGTATTAGGTAGAAGTAATATTGTTGGAAAACCAGTTTCACAATTACTTTTAAATGAAAATGCAACAGTTACTATTTGTCATTCTAGGACTAAAAATTTAAAGGATATAACAAAAAAAGCAGATATACTTATAGTTGCAATTGGTAAACCGAAATTTTTAGATGATACATATGTTAATGAAGATACAATTGTAATAGATGTTGGGACATCATCTTTTGAAGGTAAGATAACAGGAGATGTTGATTTTGATAAGGTTATAAGTAAAGCTGCTATGGTAACACCCGTTCCAGGAGGTGTTGGGGCATTAACTACAACTCTTTTAATTAAAAATGCATGTGAGGCAATGGAGAAAAATGAAGATTAAGATTTTATCTGTATTTGAGGTTAACAATTATTTAAAAAAAATAATTGATAATGATTTTATACTAAATAATCTCTCTGTTAAAGGAGAGATTTCTAATTTAAAATATCATTCAAGTGGACATATTTACTTTTCCTTAAAAGACAATACTTCAAAAATAAATTGTGTTATGTTTAAAAGTAGTGCAATTAAATTAAGCTTTAAGCTTAAAGAAGGTATGAATGTAATT
>CAMNZV010000098.1 GCA_946575275.1 uncultured Clostridium sp.
CAAAATTAAGAGTAAACTCATTATAAGTGTGAATTTGTTTATTATAAAGATCCTTTGGAGGTGGAACGTTGAGAAAAATTACTTTTACAATGTTGATAATAACATTTGTACTTTTTATTTTTTTAGGTGTAAGCAAAGATCAAAGTTTAGCTGACATTAGTTATAGTGATGAAAATGAAAGAGATATATATTTAAATATAATGGTTAGTAATAAAATGCAATATGAAATGGTGTTGTCTATAGTTTTAGACAAGCATAATGTGGAATTTATGTTTTTAAATGAAGAGGATTCTAATAATTATATATATAATTATGAAACTGTAAAGAATTTAAATAACATGGATTTATTTATGTACACTGGAAATGATTACGAAAAATGGACATCTAAAGTGATTTCAAAACTAAATTCAGGAGTAGGGATTATAGATTTATCTAGGGGAATCAGGACAATTAATTATGAAGATAAGGATACAAATAAAACTAATCCTTATTATTGGACAGGTATTGAAGAATATAAGGTAGCTTTATATAATATAAAATCTGCAATTCAAGATAAGGATCCAATTAACAGGGAGTTTTATGAGGAAAACTATAATAAGCAAGTTGAAAATGTTAGTAAAATACTAAATAAATATAAAGAAGAAAACATAGAACTTTCAAAATATACATTTGTTGCTTTTGATGATTACCTAGATTATTTTTATAAAACAATTGGTCTATCCTATGTGAAATTAGGAGAGAAAACAATAGTAGACTATGCTACTGAAAATAATATAAAACAAGAAAATATTATTATATTAAAAGATGTAAATACAACTTTTAATATTGATGGTTATAAAGTTATTCAGTTGCAAAAATATAATGGAGAGCTATCTCCTGAAGGATTATTTAAAAGTAATATAGATACTTTTATAAGCAATATAGATTCATTTCAAAAACCACAATAATAATAATTTCAAGTAATAGTGGTTCTATAAACTTATATTTTTTGTGTGTATAATAAATATAAACATAAATAATTAAGAGGTGTTAATTTTGGAAAAAATAATGAGACCAGTTTGGGCAGAAATAGATTTAGATGCATTAGAATATAATGTGAAAAATATTAAAAAATTAATTAAAGATAAGGATATGATTGCAGTTGTTAAGGCAGATGCATATGGACATGGTGCCTTAGATATAATTCCAACATTAATAAAAAGTGGTGTTAATAGACTAGCTGTTGCTGTTATTACAGAGGCAATAGAATTTAGAAAAAATAATATTAATATGCCTATAATGATATTAGGTAATACTGATGTAGAATGTTTAGAAGAATTAATTAATTATGATATAGAACAAACTGTTTTTAGTTATGAATATGCTAAGGAGTTATCAAAAGTTGCAGAAAAATTAGGTAAAATAGCAAAGATTCATATAGCATTAGATACGGGAATGGGGAGAATTGGATTTTTACAAAATAATCAAAGCATAAATGAGGTTTTGAAAATATGCAAATTAAGAAATGTAGATGTAATTGGAATATTCACACATTTTTCAACAGCTGATGAAAAAGATAAAGAATACAGCATATATCAATTTGAACAATTTAAATATTTTGTTAATGAACTTGAAAAAAGGGGTGTAAAAATTCCCATAAAACATTGTTCAAATAGTGGAGCAATAATGGATTTACCTGAAACTTACTTAGATTACGTAAGGGCAGGTATTATTTTGTATGGATATTATCCATCTAATGAGGTAAAAAAAGAAGTTTTAAATCTAAAACCTGTATTATCATTAAAGGCTAAAATATCAAATGTTAAAGAATTAGATAAAGACATGTATGTAAGTTATGGAAGAACCTATAAAACAGTAAATAAAACTAAAATTGCCACAATCCCAATTGGCTATGCTGATGGATATTCAAGGCTATTATCTGGCAAAGGAAAAGTTATAGTTAATGGAAAATTAGCAAGTGTTGTAGGTAGAGTATGTATGGACCAATGTATGATAGATGTAACAGAATGTGGAAATGTTAAGGTTTCAGATGAAGTAATATTATTAGGTAGTTTTGAAGAAAATAAATTTGATGCAGATAATTTTGCAGAAATTATTGGGACAATAAATTATGAAATATTATGTATGATAAAAGAAAGAGTACCTAGGGTATATGTGAAAAATCATGAAATTGTAAATGTACGAAACTATATATGATTTAAGAATATATTATTATTAAAATACTATAATAAGGAGAAAAATATGGATTTTCAAGAGTTTTTCAAAAATTGTGGATACAATTTTGAAAATTCAAATTGTGGCAATGATGAATTTGGAAAACCTTTTGGATGTAATGACATACTTGGAGGTTTTCAAAATCTTAATCCAAATTTTTTTGCACTTATTGGACAAATTCTAGGAGATAGTATGGCAGGAAAGTTGCCATCAAATGTGCAAAATGCATTAGGAAATTGGCTTCAACTAGTTGGGCAAACATTAGAGACATATAGTGCACAGCAGCAATATTTCCAATCAGGTCCAGGTTACTTTTATAATATTAATAATAAAAATGTAAATAATTCTTCATGTAGTGAAAAAAGTAATGATTCTGAAATAATTGAAGAATTAAAAAAAGAAATAAAAAAATTAAATGAAAAAGTTTCTATATTAGAAGAAAAAATTAAATAATAACTGCATTTTGATGAGTTCTAACATAAATATTATTAAATTGTATATAAGCTATAATTGAAGTAATAAGACCTATAACATTAATTACAGTTAAAATTAAGTTTGGGGTTATGGAATAATCAATAGTACCACTATCATAATCTTTCTTTAAACTATCATAACGTTTCATTGCAACAGTTGAAATTATCATAGAGGCTACTATAGCAAGTTCACTTGCAAACATAGCTGCATCGTCGGGGTTTGGATAGTCATCCTTATTAAAGTTAGGGTTATATTTGTTACTAAGAATTTCTAGCCCTTGCAAAGTAGAATTCATAAATGATAAATTTGTTACAAAGGAAACTGACAATGCAAGTAACTGAAATTTTAACAAGTTAAGATTTTCTATATCTCTCTCTGTAAACTCATTCATTTATGATTTACCTCATTTAATTAATATAATATATAATACTAATCAAATATAATAATGTGATAATTAAAAAGTTTGGATTAAAGCATTAAATATGATAACATATAAATTATTATAAATTTAGGAGGAGAAGAATGAACCAAGGCTATATATTACTTTTATTTTTTGGAATTATTATATTATTTGTAGTACTTATCTTATTGTTGTTACTTGGAAAGGGAAGGTTGGTAAAAAATAATATTATTTTTCCGGCAGTACAATTGTTTCCAATTGCATTCTCATTACTTACAATTACAACAGTTGGTAAAGATAGTGTTATAGGACTTATTATATCATTTTTATGTATTATGGGTTGCATTGCAGCTGTAGTATTAAAAAAACATGATTTTCAAAAAGCTAGATTATTGTCAGTAGCATTAATTATAATATCAGTAATAAATTTTTTATTTGTATAAATATTCTTGCAAAGTAACATCTTAATTAGTATAATCAATTTAAAATAATATATATTTTGCTAGGGGTGCCATTTGGCTGAGAAGGATATATCCTAACTCTGTAACCTGATATAGGTAATTCTATCGTAGGGAAGCATAAGAATTTTAAATATAAGCGTAAGCTTAAATAAAAAAATCCTAGCATAACTTTAGTTATATTGGGATTTTATTTTTTTAGGAGGAAATTAAATGAATTATTCAACTCAAATGGATGCAGCTAAAAAAGGTATAATTACCAAAGAAATGGAGATGGTTGCAAGTAAAGAAAATAAAAATGCAAAAGAAATAATGGATCTTGTAGCTAAGGGTAGAGTAGCAATACCTGCAAATATAAATCACAAAAATTTAAGTGCAGAAGGTGTTGGTGAAGGATTAAAAACAAAAATCAACGTTAATTTGGGAATATCAAAGGATTGCCCTGAATGTGAGACAGAAATGGAAAAGGTAAAGATAGCCATTGAAATGAAGGCAGAAGCAATAATGGATTTATCAAATTACGGAAAAACTGAAGGTATGAGAAGAAGAATAGTAGATATGTCACCTGCAATGATTGGAACAGTTCCAATGTATGATGCTGTAGGCTTTTATGATAAAGAATTAAAAGATATAACAGCAAAGGAATTCCTAGATGTTGTTGAAAAGCATGGTAAGGATGGTGTAGATTTTGTAACAATTCATGCAGGTTTAAATAGAGAAACAATTGAAACAATAAAAAGAAATCCAAGACTTACAAGTATTGTATCAAGAGGGGGATCACTTTTATTTGCATGGATGGAATTAAACAATGCAGAAAATCCATTTTATGAATACTATGATGAACTATTAGAAATATGCGAAAGATATGATATTACTTTATCCTTAGGGGATGCCTGTAGACCAGGAAGTGTTAATGATGCTACAGATGCAAGCCAAATAAAAGAATTAATAACCTTAGGTGAATTAACTAAGAGAGCTTGGAAAAAAAATGTACAAGTTATAATAGAAGGACCAGGACATATGCCATTAAATGAAATAAAGGCAAATATGCTACTTGAAAAGAAACTATGTCATGGAGCACCCTTTTATGTTTTAGGGCCATTAGTTACAGATGTAGCACCAGGATATGATCATATAACATCTGCAATAGGGGGGGCAATAGCTGCAACTTATGGGGCAGATTTTCTATGTTATGTAACACCAGCAGAACATTTAAGATTACCAATATTAGAAGATATGAAAGAAGGAATAATTGCAACTAGAATAGCAGCCCATGCAGCGGATATTGCAAAGGGTATACCTGGAGCTATTGAATGGGATAATAAAATGAGTAAGGCAAGGGCAGATATAAACTGGGAAGAAATGTTTAATTTAGCTATAGATCCAGAGAAGGCTAGGAGATATAGAGCAGAATCAAAACCACATGATGAGGAAAGTTGTACAATGTGTGGGAAGATGTGTTCAGTAAGAACAATGAAAAAGATTATGAATGGAGAAGATTTAAACATACTAAGAGATTAATTTATATTTCAATGAAAAGCTATTTAGATAAATCTAAATAGCTTTTATTGAAATTTTTAAGAAAAAAAGTTTGTTATACTATCCCATAAGTTACTAAAAAATTCGGCTATCTTTTCAAAAAAACCTTTAACAGCTTCAGTATCAACTTTGTCCTTAAGTTCATTTTGGATATCCTTTAATTGATCCTTTATAGAACTATAGTCAATATCAAGGTCATTGATTTTATTCATTAAGGATTTGATTTTTTCAATATCTTCGGTGCTTAGTTCATAATTATATTTCTTTAATGCACTATCAACAATTTCATTAACCTCTTTATCAGAAGATGGATTTTCTTTAAGAACCCTATCTTTAATATCATTAATTAAATTAGTTGCATCATCTTGTCCGATTTTATCACCAAGATCACCAGTAACAAATATTTCTTCATTTGCAGCCTCTTTATTTTCAGGATTTATAGTTGTTCCACCTTCACTGTTTTCAAAGCCCTTCATAATACCTGTTAATGCAGCAGTACCAGAAACTTTAAAAGGTGCAGCAGCTACAACATTAGCATTTTCAATTCCAGCTGTAATTAATGCATTTTTTATCATTCCTACGGTAACCCAAGTTAAATTATTAGTTTTAATAGAAATGCCACCACTATTTGTTGGCTCAATGTAACTACAAGAAATTGATTTGTTTCCAAGCTGTGCAGAAGTTGCAAAGGAACTTAAAGCATCATATTCTTCTTTAGATGTAACTTCTAATAAATTAACATCTGTTGAATCAACATTAAAATAATTAAGCATTTCTGATTTTTGAGAACCAGTTAAATCAGCACCTAAAGTAACAACTTTAAAAGAATCAGCATAACTTATTTTTGCTGGTACAAGACCAATTGTAATGCTTGCAATAGTGACAGATAATAATCCTTTAAATAATAATGATTTTAATTTCATATAAAAAACTCCTTTAATTATTTTTACTATATATATTATAACATAATAGACTTTATAATATTTTTTATGTGGCTGAAAGATAATAGACTCCATATATTTACATAATATAGATAATATAAATAGAAACACCTCCTAGTGTGTCTTTATGTAAATAAAGCTAATATATATAGTATTTAGAAGGAAAAATGGGATAACTTGAATAAATAAGAAATATAATAGTTTATAATGAGTTATCTTGTGATAAGATAGATTTCGTTGTCAGGAAAACAACATATAACAACTAAATGAGACAAAAAGTATTTCAAAAAAGTTGTTGACATGTGTTTTGAATGATGATAAGATAAGGAAGTCGCTTAAGGGAACACCTTAAGAATGACGAAAATTGGTCTTTGAAAATTGAACAGATATATAAGTTAAAAAACCAGCAATTCTT
>CAMNZV010000099.1 GCA_946575275.1 uncultured Clostridium sp.
TCCCTAGCATATGTTCCAATTAAGCATCCATAGCTTTCTTCAAATCCAAATAAAAATGTTTTATCTTTATTAACTTCAAATTCATGTATCTTTTCACCAATATATTTAAATCCTGTTAACACATCCATTAGTTCTACACCATAGCTTTCAGCTATTTTTGCTGCACCTTCTGTAGTAACTATTGTTTTAATTACAACACCATTAGATTTTAAATTACCAGTTTCTTTTAATGATTTTAGTATATAATCAGTTAATAATAGACCTGTTTGATTACCAGATAATACTTTAAATTGTCCATTACCAATATTTGCTACCACACCAATTCTATCACAGTCTGGGTCAGTTCCAAATATAATATCTGGTGTTTCACTTTTAGCCATTTCAAGTGCAAGTTCAAATACTTGTGGCATTTCTGGATTTGGATATGGTGCTGTTGGGAAATCTCCATCTGGTAATTCTTGTTCCTTAACAACTTTTACTCCTTCATACCCAAGTTCCTTTAATACTCTTCTAACTGGCATGTTACCACTACCATGAATTGGTGTGTAAATTATTTTTAAATCTTTAGCTTTGTTATTAACTAAATCTGTTCTAATTGTAAGACCTTTAACATTTTCTATGTAAGCCTTATCAACTTCTTCTCCAATATAAATTAATAACCCTTTATTTATTGCCTCATCTTCAGATATTGTTTTAATCATTGAAAAATCTGTTATTGCATTAACACAAGAAATAACCTTTCCTGCCTTGTCATCTGTAACTTGACCTCCAAATTCATCATAAACCTTATATCCATTATAAATCTTAGGGTTATGAGAAGCTGTTACAACAATACCACCTTGACAATTTAAGTGTCTTACAGTAAATGATAATACTGGTGTTGGTCTTAAACTTTCAAACAAAAATACCTTTACATTGTTTGCAGCTAAAGTTAAAGCTGCTGCTTTTGCAAATTCATCTGACATATTTCTTGAATCACAAGCTATTGCAACTTGTGGGTTTTCAAAGTTATTGTTTAGATAATCAGCAAAACCTTGTGTTGCTTGAGATACTGTATGAATATTCATTCTGTTAGTTCCAGCTCCAATAACACCTCTAAGTCCACCTGTTCCAAAGTCAAGATCCTTGTAAAATCTATCTTCAATTTCTTTATCGTCTTTTATTGCTCTTAATTCATCTTTTATTTCTTCACTAATTATTGCAGAGTTAAGCCATGCATTATATTTTTCTTTATACAAAATTGTATCCCTCCTCGATTATAGTACAAGTATATTATACAACAACTTCTTAACTTTACAATATTTCTGCAATATATAATAATTATTTTTGTAAAATGTTCTATATAAATAAGGTTTTTTTTATAGTTTTTTATATTTTAAGACTCTAATTCCTGTAATTCAGATGTTAATTTCTTTTCATTGCTAATAGATGCTATTACAAGTTCTAACTTGTCGATAATTGATATTTCACTTCCAACTTCAAGATTGCATACTCTAAATACATCACCATTTATAGCTTTTGCCACATCTATATCAATACTTTTAGGTAAGTCTTCTACATTACAACTTATTTTAACTGTATCTCTTTCCTTCTGTAAAACCTTACCCTTGCTAGTTAATAATCCCTCACCAATATAATTAATAGGAACGCTAGTTTCAATATTTCCATTAGTTCTTATTTCTTCAATATCCAAATGTAATATTTTATGATTAACAGGGTCCCTTTGAACTTCCTTAATTAATCCCTTAGTATCATTTCCATTTATACAAATATCAACAATTCCATGATCACCTTGAATTGCAATTTCACGATTTAATTCAAACTCTCCCACTTCAAATAAAAAGTTTTCTCTTTTTTTGCTATACAAAATTCCTGGAATAAAACCAGCTTTCCTCTTTCTATTTGCACTATTACCATTATTTTTTTCTCTTAAACACAAGTTAATATTACTCAAATATATACACTCCTTACTTTTCTTATCTACGTCTATATATCTTTCCCTTTTTTATCTTGTAATATTCACCTTTGTTAAGATTTATTTTATTTCCACTATGGTAACACCATCTCCACCTTCACCATATTCACCTAATCTATATTTTTGAACATGAGGATGTCTTTTTAGCATATTAGTTATTTCTTTTCTTAGTATTCCCGTACCCTTACCATGTACTATTGTTACCTCAGAAAGATTTGCAATTGAAGCTTCATCTAAGTACATATCTGCCCTATAACATGCTTCCTCGGCGTCTAGTCCTCTTAAATCTAAGCTACTTGAAACAGTTTTTGTATTAAGCTTAAGTTCCCTTTTCACCCTTTTCTTATCTTCCTTAGTTTGAAATTCTGAAACTCTTAAATCCTTTAATTTAACATTAATTTTCATAATACCTGCTTCAACTTGAACTTCTCCCTTATTATCTGGCATAGTTACAATAACAACCCTTTGATTTAATGATGGTAAAAAAGCCTCCATTCCAAGAGTTACCTTTTCAATTGCCTTACCTGAATTTTCTTTTTCCTTAAATAAATCATTTTCTCTATCTACAAGAGAATCCTTTAATTTTTTTCTTTCCTCTTCAAGTCTTCTTCTTCCACCACCAGATATTCCAAGCTTTTCAAGTTCTCTCATAGCCTTTAAAATTTCATCTGCCTCATCCTTTGCTACAGATACTATTTCCCTTGCTTCTTGCCTTGCCTCATTTACTGCCTTATCCCGAACAAAATCTAATTTTTTTAGTTTATCTTCATAAGACATTTTTAATTTATTTGCTTCAAGCTTTAGTTTTTCTGCTTCCCTAGCTTCTTTTTTTGCAATTATGCTCTTTTCCTGTAGCTCTCTTATTAAATCTTCAAATTGTAAATTTTCCTTTGATATATTTTCCTTTGCCATATTAATAACTGTGCTATTAGGACCAAGTCTTTTGCTTATTTCAAAGGCATTAGACTTACCTGGAATTCCAATTAAAAGTCTATAGGTAGGCCTAAGTGTTTCAACATCAAACTCTACAGAAGCATTTTCAACACCATCAGTTCTTAAGGCATAGCCCTTTAATTCACTATAATGTGTTGTTCCAACTATTTTACTATTTTTCTTTTTTAATGTTTCAATAATTGCAATAGCTAATGCTGCCCCTTCTGTAGGATCTGTCCCTGCACCTAGTTCATCAAATAAAACTAAAGATTTGTCATCTGCATCATTTATAATATTTACTATGTTTTTCATATGTGATGAAAAAGTAGATAAGCTTTGCTCTATACTTTGTTCATCACCAATATCTGCAAAAACCTCCTTAAAGAAGCTTACAGATGAGTTGTTATTTGCAGGAATTAATATTCCACTTAGTGCCATAATATGCAAAAGCCCTATTGTTTTTAATGTAACAGTTTTACCTCCAGTATTTGGTCCTGTTATCATAATAACGCTAGTATCCTTGTTTAAATAAATATCTGAAGAAACAGCCTTTCCTTCTTCAATTAATGGATGTCTACCTTGAATTATATCAAAGGAACCATCCTCTCTAATATTAGGTTTTGTTCCATTAATACTAGATGCATATTTTGCTCTTGCAAAAATAAAATCTAAGTCTATTAAAATTTTAATATTAGAACTTAAAACATCTATGTTATCCTTAACCTTTCTTGAAAGCTCTACTAGAATCCTTTCAATTTCAGCTAATTCCTTTAGCTTTAATTCTCTTATATCATTATTTAAGTTAACCAAACTCATAGGCTCAATAAATAAGGTTGCACCTGTTGAGCTTTGGTCATGTACAAGACCTGGCACCTGTCCCTTATGTTCTGATTTAACTGGTATAACATACCTATCTCCACGCATTGTATATAAAGAATCTTGTAGATATTTTGCATTACTTTTAACAATGGAGTTAATTTTATCTCTAATTGAAGAATTTAAATCCTTTAAATTACGTCTAATATTAAATAAAGTATTGCTTGCCTTGTCACTTACCTCTTCCTCTGATACTATAGACTTTTCAATATCTGCTTGTAGATTTTTAATAGGAACCAATATATATGCTAAATCCTCTAGTTTAACATATGCCTCTTCCTCTTCCTTTCTATTAAAATATTCCTTAACATTTAAAGTACATCTTAACATATTTCCAACCTGCAATAATTGCATTAGGGATAAAGTTCCACCCTTTTCTGCTCTCTCTAATCCCTGTCGTACATCATATAATCCCCCAAAAGGCGGATTACCCTTTTTCATTAAAGCATCTAATGCCTCTTTAGTTTCATCCAATGCCCTATTTACTTCAAAAATAGAATTATAAGGAGATAATTTTTCAACCTTATTCTTTCCACCTGAAGTTATTGCATATTTCATTATTTTTTCTTTTATTTTATTAAACTCTAATATTCTTAGTGATTTTTCATTCAACTATTCTACACCTCTTTTATAATGACCTTTTGTATATTTTTTATCTAATACAAAATCCTTATTTATAATTTCTTGAACTTCCATTGATGTTTCATCTGTAAAATCAATTCTAAAGGTTGTAATTCCAAATTCTTTAAGCTCCTTTATTTCATCAATTAAATTTAAAGGGCTACTATTTAAAATGTGACTTCTACAATATTTATCAGTCATTACCCTAAATCCTTCATTGTATTTATCTATTAAGGTAAAATCCTCCTTTAAACATGGTGCACTACAATTTTTGTCTTTACACCTTCCACCAATTGTACTTCCAATTGGACAATATTCACTAACCATTAATTCAGTTTTTCCATAAATAACATAGGCAATACCACCAGTTGAATTATTTTTTAAAATCTCCTTTATTTCACCTCTGTTTAATTCTTGGCTTAAGGTTACAGCTCCAATATCCCTTCTGTAAAAGGCTAATGCCTCTGAATTAAAAATATTAAGCTTATAGTCTCCTATTATTTTTAGACAATCCTTATATTTTCTTATTATTCCAACATTAGACGTAATTAATCCCTTAATTATATTTTTTGCTTTGTCAATTATACTAACTATTTCGTTAAACTCACCTTTTATTATTTCAGGTAGTTTTAAATAAATATTTGCCTTACAATTGTCTTCAATATCCTTTAATGTAATATTGTTTTTGCTTTTATTAAATAAATCAACAGCTATGTTATCTATATTATTATAAATTAATGTTTTGTACTGATCTTTTGTTGTACAAGTATATATTACATCAATATTATCTAAAGGTTTTAAAACCTCATTATTAATTTCTCCATTGTTATTTCTTCGTCTTCGATACTTTGAGACTTCCCTTTTTAATATTTCATTAAATAAATCCTTTCTTAGATTATTTAATGAAGATACCTTTATAAAGCCCTCTTCAAATTCATCAAATGTAATATTTGAAATTTTATATGGATACTCCCCTGATTTTTTTAAATTGTCAATTATTCTTTCCATTTCTAAAGGCTTTTTTTCAGCCCTTTCAACTATATCACCACTAACCTCATAATGCTGTCCATTATAATAGGTACTTAATTTTATTTTTTCTGTAGGTTTAAATTTAATATTTGCACTTATTTCAATTTTTTTATAATAAGGTTTAATAGTTTCTTCTAAGGTATCAAAAAGGATTTTACTTGATGTTCTATATAATACATCTCCCTTTTTATAATCCTTTGGAAAAAGCTTTACCCTGTCACCCTTAAAGGCTTCTTTAACTGGATTTTCATTTTTTAAAATTTTACTTAAAGTAAACCCTCCATTTATACCTACCCTTATTCCATCTCCAAGTGCAATGTTTTCTGAAATTTCTATGGTTCCATCATTTAATATTTTACCAATTTCTATACCTGTATTTTTAGGGAAGGAATAGCTCATCATATCCCTTCCTAAATTACCCTTTAAAAATGCATTTGAAAAGCCTTCTCTATTAAATAATTGAAGCAATGTATTTTTACCCTCTGTAGCATTATATTTTGTATTATTAAATTCTTTATCTATAGCTTCTCTATAGTTTTTAACAACCCCTGCTACATATTCAGGTCTTTTCATTCTCCCCTCTATTTTTAGGGAATATGCATTACTATTAATTATATCCTTTATATTATCAATGGTGCACATATCCTTTGGACTTAAAAGATATGCCTTTTTGCTATAGCCATTAGTGGATTTTAAGGTATATTCCATTCGGCAAGGTTGAGCACATCTACCCCTATTACCACTTCGTCCACCAATCATAGAGCTCATTAAACATTTTCCAGAATAGCAAATACACAAAGCTCCATGAATAAATATTTCAGTTTCTATATTTAAGGTTTTAGATATATATTCAATTTCTTCAATTGATAATTCCCTTGATAAAACAATTCGTGTAAATCCTTTTTCTTTAAAATATAAAGCACCCTCACCATTATGAATAGTAAGCTGTGTAGATGCATGTATTTCAAAATCCTTATAATTTTCTCTAATTAATTTTACTA
>CAMNZV010000100.1 GCA_946575275.1 uncultured Clostridium sp.
GTAATTCTAGCAAAAATCAAATGTTAAATGTAGGCGTAAATTTTTTGACGCTTACAAAGAATGGGACTTATCAATTGTTTTAAATGAAGCAAGACAAGGAGCGGGTGCGGGGGGACCATTCTGGATAATAGAAAAATAATTAGTGAAGGAGCAAAATGAATGAAAAAGAAATCATTAATAGAACTGTTTATCTATATCATAATTGTTGTGGTAGGAATTATATTACTGTTTACTTTCAAACCAGAAAAGAAACCAATTGAAATACCATCAGATTTTAAAATTGTAGCAAGAGGTGATAGTAGTGCTTTTGTATATATCAAGTAATCAAAATATAGGAATATTTGATTTTCTTACGAAAGAAAAAGGGATTATTATAAAAAAACTATCAGGAGAATTTTTTTTAAATAAGTTTGTTATCCATGATATGAGAAATTTAAGTCATTATAGATATGTAGCCATTGATGTAAAAGCTATAAAAGATACAGAACAAGAAATAATTGAAGCTTTAAAAGCTTTTAAAGTTATGTATGATTCCAGAATTATTATATTTGATGAAGGAAAAAACAAAGAAGAAGATTTAATAAAGAGTTTAGTTAATGAGAAGATTTATAACATTATCACAGCTAATACTGTAGCAGAAATTAAAGAGGAAATTTTAAAATGTGTAAGCGAAGAAGGAATGGCATATGAAGATTATTTTACAAGGGACAATAACAAACTTTCAGGTAATGTTTCACAATATATATTTAAGCAAAAGGATATTAAAATAGCAGTTGCAGGTGTATCAAGAAGATGTGGTACAACTACAACTGCTTTTAATTTAACCAATTGTTTATATGGATTAGGAGCTAAAGTTAGCTATACAGAAGCTAATGATAATAATCATTTAAAAGATATTACAGACTTCTATGAGTTCATAAAAGATGGTGGAGAGAGTTTTAAATATAGAGGAGTAGAATATTATCCAGGTAAGCAATTTCCTAATGAGTATAATTTTAATGTTTTTGATATAGGTGTTTTAAATGGTAATGCTTTACCTATTTATAAGGCTTGTAATGTTAGGATACTATGTGGTGGAAGCAAGCCTTATGAAATAGTAGAATATAAAAAAGCTTTAGAACCTATATCAAAAATAAATATAAGCACTATATTAAACTTTTGTCCAGAAATAGGAAGAACAAATTTGAAAAAGCTAATAGAAAATGAAAATATTAAGGCTTATTTTACAGACTATTCACCAAATTTATTTGATGGAAAAGTAAACGAAAAGATATTTAAAGACATACTGAAGGATTATATTATTGAAATTTAAGAAAGAGGAGGCTGTTTTTCAATGAAAAAGCATGAATTACTAGAGCAAGTATATAAATCAAATTTACCAAGTAGAGCAAAGCAGGTGATGTTTTATCTTATCAACAGAGCTAATGGAGAAGGAACTTGTTTTCCTTCTATTAAAACTATAGCTAGTGATTGTGGAGTATCTACAAGAACAATTCAAAGAACAATGGTAATTCTTTTAGAAGCAGGTTTTGTAAAGAAAGACAGCCGATTCAGAGAAAAAGGAGGACAGACTTCAAATCTTTATACATTGGCGTACCCTTCTCAAAATAATGAGGATAAGTGTGAAAAAGAGTTTAAGGAAGAAGAAGTAAAGACTGAAGAAAAGCAAAAATCAGATAATTGCGAAGAAATAGAAACAGTAAGTTTTTTTGATTATAAAACAAGTGATGATAGCATAAGTGAAACTATTAATGATAAATTGTTAGAGGAAAAAAATAAAGTAATTAATGATATACCAGGATTAAATTATAAGGGTGACATTTCTGCAATACCGATAGAATGTCACTCTATTTTTATGAAATTGGATAGAGCTATTAAAAATGTGAGTTGTAAAAATCTGATAGATAATATGCAATGTCATGGGGAGGGCGACAATT
Source organism: uncultured Clostridium sp. (assembly GCA_946575275.1). GTDB lineage: Bacteria > Bacillota > Clostridia > Clostridiales > Clostridiaceae > Clostridium. The sequence continues at coordinate 1,938 of CAMNZV010000100.1, forward strand.
TGTATCCTCCATGAACTATATAGTCTAAGAGATATAGGGTTATTGAAAGATAAGTAATATATTTTATATATAATATAGCTTATATATAGTGTTATTGTAATTATTCGTAAGTACGAATATAATATAAGTGATGAGTTTATGATTAAGTTATAAATCTTGTAGAGTAAATTTAAAAGTGTCGGAGGATTTACTATGGATTATATTTCAGTAAAGCAAGCAGCAGAAAAATGGGGAATATCCGAAAGGCGTGTTCAAGTTTTATGTGGAGAAGGTAGAATTAAGGGAGTTTTTAAATTAGGAAACTCTTGGGCAATTCCTAAAGATGCTGAAAAGCCTTCTGATGCAAGGAAAAAGGATAATACATCTTTGGAATGATATTATATATAAATTAGAGCAGTGAATAATAAAATATAATCAATTATTGATTTTTGAGGAGCGTTACTATGAGTAATATAAACATAAATGAAAAAGCTAATCTGATATGGTCAGTAGCAGATAAGCTAAGAGGAGATTTCAAACAGTCAGAATACGGAAAAGTCATTTTACCATTAACAGTACTCCGTAGACTTGATTGTGTACTTGAAGATACAAAGCAAAAGGTATTAGCAAAATATAATGAGTTAAAGTCAATTATGGATGAAGAAGTATTAGATCCATTTTTAAGAGATGAGAGTGGGTATAACTTTTACAATACAAGTAAGTATACTTTTAAGACATTACTTGATGATGCAGATAACATTGAAGCTAATTTGAAAGATTATATTAATGGATTTTCAAAAAATGCTTATGAAATCATTGAGAAATTTGAATTGGATGCTCAAATTGCAAAGCTTGCGAGTAGTGACTTGCTTTATATAGTTTTAAGTGAATTTGTAAAACCAGAAGCAGACTTGCATCCAGATAAAGTGTCAAATATAGAGATGGGATATATTTTTGAAGAATTAGTACGTAAGTTTTCAGAAATTTCTAATGAAACTGCTGGAGAACATTATACTCCAAGAGAAGTAATAAGATTAATGGTAAATCTATTATTTATTGAGGATACTGAAATTTTGACAGGTTCAGATACACCAAGGACAATTTATGATCCAGCCTGCGGTACTGGTGGAATGCTCACAGCAGCAGATGAATACTTAAAAGAACTAAATAGTGAAGCAAAACTTATTCCTTTTGGTCAGGAGCTAAATGGAGAAACCTATGCTGTTTGTGGTTCAGATATGCTGATTAAAGGAGCTAATGCTAATAATATAAAGCATGGTGATACTCTTAAAAATGATATGTATGTTAATGTTAAGTTTGATTATATGCTTTCAAATCCACCTTTTGGGGTTGAATGGAAAAAGCAACAAAAGGAAGTAACGAAAGAATATGAGAAACTTGGGTTTGAAGGAAGATTTGGAGCAGGACTTCCAAGAGTTTCGGATGGAGCATTATTGTTTTTACAAACATTACTTTCAAAGATGAAACCAGAAGGTTCAAGAATAGCAATAGTATTAAATGGTTCACCACTATTCACAGGAGATGCAGGAAGCGGTGAAAGTAATATTAGAAAATGGATTATAGAAAATGATTGGCTAGAGGCTATTATAGCTTTACCTACAAATTTATTCTATAACACAGGAATAGCAACGTATATTTGGGTGTTATCTAATAAGAAAAGGCCATATCGTAAGGGCAAGATACAGCTTATTAATGCAGTTAGCATGTATGAAAAAATGAGAAAGTCTTTAGGAGAGAAACGTCAAGAGATTCCTGATGAAGCTATTGAAGAGATTACTCGTATTTTTGGTGATTTTAGAAAAAATGAAATTTCAAAAATATTTAATAATAATGAGTTTGGATATTATAAAATTGTGGTTGAAAGACCATTAATTGATGAAGAGGGAAACATAGTTACGGATAAAAAGGGTAATCCAAAACCAGATGCAAAGCTAAGAGATACAGAAAGTATTCCACTTAAAGAAGATATACAAGAATATTTTGAAAGAGAAGTAAAGCCTTATGCAAAAGATTCTTGGATAGATGAAAATAAAACAAAGATAGGTTATGAGATACCTTTCACAAGATATTTCTATCAGTATACAGTACCAAGACAATCAGATGAGGTTATGACTGAAATAATGGATATGGAAACTGAACTTCAGTCAATCTTAGGGGGGCTGTTTGAAATATGAGAAAGATGAAAGAAAGTGGAATAGACTGGATAGGAGAAATACCGAGTGATTGGGAAGTTGTTAAAGTAAAATATTTAACTTCTCAAATTGGAAGTGGAAAAACTCCCAAAGGTGGATCAGAAGTGTATGCCCAAACTGGAGTTATGTTTTTAAGAAGTCAAAATGTTTATAATGATGGATTACATTTAGATGATGTCGTATATATAGATGAAAAAACCAATGAAGAGATGGCTTCTACAAAAGTTAAACCATATGATGTTTTATTAAATATAACGGGAGCTTCTATTGGTAGAACATGTATGGTGACTAAGAATTTTCAAGGTGCAAATGTAAATCAACATGTATGTATATTAAGACCTATTCAAGAAAAGATTTTACCAATATTGTTTGAAAAGATAATGCAATCAAGTTTTATTTTCAATCAAATTTATTCTGTTCAGAACGGTAGTTCTAGAGAAGGACTTAACTTTGATGATATAGGAAACCTAGTATTTACACTACCACATAATATAGAAGAACAACAAAAAATAGCAAGTTTTTTGGAGGGGAAATGTAATAATATTGATAAAGCAATATGGTTACAACTAAAACAAATTGAGGCTTTGAAACAATATAAAGTATCAGTTATTAATGAGAATGTTACGAGTGGACTTAATAATAATATTTCAATGAAAGATAGTAGTATTAATTGGATAAGTAAAATACCACAACATTGGCAAGTTATAAAATTAAAGTTCCTTGGAGAATTAAATTCAAGTGGAGTAGATAAAAAAATAGTTGAAGGTGAACCTTTATATAAATCAATTCACTATGTTGATGTTTATAGAAATAGTTTATCTGAAATAGGAGATGGTGATGAATATTTAGTGATATCTGAAAAGGATACAAAAGCTGAAACTTGTAAGTTGAAAATAGGAGATGTTCTTTTTACTAATTCTTCGGAAACACCAGAGGATATAGGACACTCAACGGTAGTGGGAGGAGAGTTGGAAAATATATTATTTGGATATCATTTAATGAGATTCAGACCCAATAATAATATGTATTTACAATATGAAAAATATTTATTTGGTTGTAATTATGTTAGAAAGTGGTTTGATTTTAGGGCAAAGGGGATTACAAGATACGGAATAGTAAATGATGATTTTTCTTCATTGCTAATTCCATTACCACCATTAGAAGAGCAAAAGGAAATAGCAGATTATCTTGATAAAAAATGTGAAGATATTGATAAAGCAATATCAATTAAGCAAGGATTAATAGAAAAACTAAATGAGTATAAAAAGAGCCTTATCTTTGAGGTTGTTACTGGTAAAATAGAAATATAATTTATGTATGAAAGGTGATGAAAAAATGAATATTAAGAAAGTTCATGTTCAAAACTTCACAGTATTTGAGAATTTAGAGTTAGAGTTTACAAATGGAATAAATATACTTATTGGTAAGAATGGAACGGGAAAAACACATTTGCTTAAAAGTTTATATGGGATATGTGAAAGTACAAATTATGAGGGAGATGATGTTTTTGATATATCTCAGCCTTATTTTAAGGTGAACTCTATGAACTTGGTAAGAGATAAAAATGATATACAAAAGGAAACTCGTGTAACTGCTTATTTTTCTGAAAATAGCTATACTTCTTATGTCATAATAAAACATGAAGGAATGAAAATAGCAGCAGATGGAGCAAGTTATTGTAAAACAGATTTTAAAGTAAAGGATATTTTCATACCTGCAAAAGAAATGTTATCTCATTCAAAAGGATTTTTAGCTATGTATAATAAATATAATATGCCTTTTGATAAAACATATGTTGATATTCTTACAAATGCTGAATTACCAGAAATAAGAGAAATTTCAAATTTTAACGATAGCTTATTAGGAATAATATCAAAAATAATAGAAGGTAAAGTAATATATGAAAATGATACATTTTATGTAATAAAAGATGATGGAATGAAGATAGAATTTTCAATAGAAGCAGAAGGTTTGCGTAAATTTGGTCTTTTATGGAAGCTTTTGCGAAATGGACTAATTGAAAAAGATACAGTATTATTTTGGGATGAACCTGAGGCAAATATTAATCCAGAACTAATGCCTATTTTAGTTGAAATAATCTTAGAACTTCAAAAAAATGGTGTTCAAGTATTTATTGCTACCCATAGTTATAATCTTGCAAAATACTTTGAGATAAAGCGAACAGAAGTAGATAAGGTTTTATACCATAATCTTTATAAAACAAATAATGGAGTTAAATCAGAGAGTAGTGAATATTTTGGAAAAATAAAAAACAACCCAATTATTGAAGCAGAT
>CAMNZV010000101.1 GCA_946575275.1 uncultured Clostridium sp.
TATTTAGGATATATAATTTCATATATTCAACTTAAAAATAAATAAAAAATAATTGGGCTAACAAAATCAATTTGTATAGCCCAATTATTTTTTATTTTTATAATACTATAAAGAATCCCATGATTTTTCTGATAAATATTCTACTAATGGCCCTTTTAATTCTTCTTTCTTTAATGCATATTCAATATTTGCTTGCAAAAATCCCAGCTTATCTCCGACATCATACCTTTTTCCCTCAAATTCATAAGCATACATAGCTTCTTTAGAAATTAAAGTTTTTAATGCATCTGTCAATTGTATTTCTCCACCCTTCCCTGGTTTTGTATTTTCCAATATCTCAAATATCTGTGGAGTAATTATATATCTTCCTAAAATAGCTATGTTACTAGGTGCCTCATCAATTTTAGGTTTTTCAATAAGATCTTTCACTTTATATATTCTGTTTTCAATATGAATTCCATCAATAATTCCATACTTATCCACATTATTTTCTGCAACATTTTGTACTCCAAGTATTGATGTTTTATATTCAGAATAACAGTCAAGTAATTGCTTCAAACATGGAACTTCACTATCAACAACGTCATCACCTAATAATACTGCAAATGGTTCATTTCCAACAAAAGTTTTTGCACAATATATTGCGTTCCCTAATCCTTTTGCCTCTTTTTGTCTAATATAATGTATATCAACCATATCAGAAATATCCCTTACTAATTCTAGTAACTCAGATTTTCCACCTTTTTCTAATTCCATCTCAAGTTCAATTGATTTATCAAAATGGTCTTCAATACACTTTTTATTTCTTCCAGTTATAATTAAGATCTCTTCTATTCCAGATGCGATTGCCTCCTCAATTATATATTGTATTGTAGGTTTATCCACAATAGGTAACATCTCTTTAGGTTGTGCTTTAGTTGCCGGTAAAAATCTAGTTCCAAGTCCAGCTGCCGGTATTATAGCTTTTTTTACTTTCATAAAATAGACCTCCCATAATTATTTTAATATACAAACTAATTATAGTTTGTATATTAAATTACTAAATTAAGAAAATATTATCTTGATAATTTAGTGTTTTTATCTGTTAGCTTTTTACTCTTTATTATGTAAAAGTTTTTTATACCCATAATAAAACCAAACCCATAAGATAAATGTAATATTGGAAAAATTATTATCAAATATCTAAAATATGAGAATGAATTCTTAAGTGATATTTTAATAGAAACAATTAAATCAATAGCTAAATATAGACCTAAAATTGATAAAAATACAATTCTTGATATCATTGAAAATAGGCTTAATAATATTCCAAAAACAACAAAAGATGAAAATAAAGCTGGAATCAAATGTCTTAATGAAGCAGGTCTTTTATGCTTTTGTATTACTCTAACCTTCCAAAAACCATATTGATAGTACTGTTTCCATAACTTTTTTATTGAATCTCTTGCATAATAAGTTGATATAATTTTAGGTGATAATAATATCTTTTTACCACTATTAATCACCCTAAAATTCAATTCATCATCTTGATTTCTAACTAGTTCCTCATCAAACTTTCCAATTTCAATAAGTTCAGCTCTTCTATATGCGCCAAAGGCAACTGTGTCCACATACTCTTCCTTTGTTGAATATCTAAATGTTGCATTACCAACTCCAAATGGACACATCATAGACTGTGCAATTGCTTTTCCCTTAGTACTATCATTTATAGTGTTTAAAATTCCCCCACTACATCCTACATCATTATCTTCAAGAGCGTTTACATTTTCCATTATAAAATTTTCTTCTGCCTCTGCATGAGCACCAAAAATAATAATTATATCTGATGTTGAATATTCTATTGCTTTATTCATTCCTTTTGGAGCTGTTAACCCTTCATTATCTATAACTAAAATATTAACATTTGAATTTTCTCTAATATACTTATTAATCACCAATCTAGTTTTATCATCTGACATTCCATCTGCTATTATGATATTATATAATTCTTTAGGATAGGTTTGATTAATAAATGATTCTATACACCTTCCTATAAACATTTCTTCATTTCTACAGGGTATTATTACACTTACTGATTTACTCATATTTACTCCTTTAAAATATCCAAATGATAATTATGTTTATTTATCTTTTATTCCTTTCATTTCTATTGAAGCAAAATCCTCCATTGGAAAACTAACTGGCATACCAGTTTTTCTTGATTTATATGCTGCTAAAATAATAGACATTGCTTTTTTACCCTCTACTCCATTTATTAATGGTTCTGTATTATTATTAATTGCATCTATTACATCTTTAAATAATGGCGTATGTCCATTTCCATAAACATTTTCAATTTCCACTGCAACTTCTTTTTTAACTTCCTCTTCATTATCTCCATCAAATCTCCAAGTTTTTAATTCATTTACGGCTAATCCACCAATTACAACTGCTCCATCTTCACCAAATATACTTAATGTCTCTTCTAAATTTTTAGGATAAACACAAGCTGAACCTTCAACTATTCCAATAGAACCATTCTTAAATCTAATAATAATTGCTCCAAAGTCTTCTGCGTCAATATCTCTTAGATACGTATCACATTCTGCATAAACTCTTTCTATCTCTCCACCCATCATCCACTGTAATAAGTCAATATTATGTATACATTGATTCATTAATGTTCCACCATCTTGTTCCCAGGTTCCTCTCCAAGGTGCTTGTTCATAGTATCCCATATTTCTATTCCATAAAATTCTTGCAGTACCATTTATAATTCTACCAAATTTATCATCGTTAATAGCTTCTCTAAGTTTTTGGATAGGTTTATTAAATCTATTTTGATGGTTAATTGATAACTTAACATTATTTTTTTTAGCAGTTTCAATCATTAAATCAGCATCCTTAATTGATAATGCCATTGGTTTTTCTACAATAGCACTTATACCATGATTCATTGCATAAATTGCAATTTCTGCATGATATCCACTTTCTGTAGCTATTGTTACAACATCTATTTTTTCAGATTTTATCATTTCTTTGTAATCTGTATAAACTTCAACTTTTAAAGATTTATCTTCTATTTTACTTAAATATTCATCTTTTTTTGCTTCTGCCTTTTCAATATCCACATCACATGTTGCTACCAAAATTGCCTCTTCTTTATTTGATATCAACGCTTCAACATGTTTATAAGATATTCTTCCACAACCTATTATTGCAAATTTTAATTTTTTCATTTTTACACTCCTATTATTTTATTTAAAACACTTCATTATTGTTTTAAGGATTATTTTAATATCTATCAATAAATTGTTATTATTTATATATTCCAAATTAAGCTTTAGCTTATCAGGCATAATACTATTTATATAGTATCCTTCTGGGTTATGCACATTACTTAAAATATCATTTTCATCACTATATCTTATAGATGCTAAATCTGTAATCCCAGGCTTAATATCAAAAACTTTTTCCTGTTCGCCAGTATACATACTAACATATTTTTTAACTTCTGGTCTTGGTCCCACAAAACTCATAGTACCTAAAAATACATTGAATAATTGTGGTAATTCATCAATCTTATATCTTCTTAAGATATTCCCAACCCTTGTAATTCTGTTATCATTTGCAACTGTAATTTGTTTGCCATATTTTTCTGCATCCACAATCATGGTTCTAAACTTAAATATATAAAACTCTTTTTTATCTTTTCCAACTCTTACCTGTTTAAAAATAACATTGCCTTTGCTATCAAGTTTTATACATATACTTACTACTAATAATAACGGACTTAAAATTATTATCCCTATAAAAGAAAATACAATATCAAAAATTCTTTTTATTACCTTATTAACACTTTTCATAATACATCCCTACATTTTCAACAATTTATTAGCTATTAAATTTTGATAATACTCTTTAATATCTCTCATATTATCATCCCAAATAGCATTGTTATCTATTATATTCTTGTTCTCTATTCGAGCCTTTTTAACTAGTTCATTATTTCCCAGTACACATTGAATTAATCTATTAAGTTTCTCTTCGGAATTATCCTCTAGTATTAATCCATTAGTATTATTTACAATCCATTCATTATTAGCCGGAATATCTGATACTATTGGAAAAGTTCCACATGCCATTGCTTCTAATAAAGTTACGGATGTCGAATCTGATGTTGGAATACTAATAAAAATAAACGATTTTTTTAATAAATCTATAACTTGTTCATGACTTATAAATCCTAAAAACTCAACACTTTTTTCAATTCCTAATGCCTTAATATTTTGTAATACCTCATTTTCTTTTTCACCTGAATTTGTAATTACTAATTTTATATCCTTGTCGTAATCCAATACCTTCTTAAATGCTTTTAAGATAATATCAATGTTGGAATTGTCACATAACGTTCTCATACTTAGAAGTATTTTTTCTCTATTTTTCTCTGTACCTTCTAGATTAAATTGATTTGGATCAATTCCCATTGGTCTTGTAATCACTGTACTATGATTTCTAGTTAACTTTTTTATCTCTTTTGTCATATTATTAGAGTCTGATGTAATTAAATCACCTTTTTTTAATGAATATTGAGTTAATAATTTGTATATGAAATTCTTTTTAGGTGTTACGAGAATATCACTGCCCCAAGTAGAAATTACTAAAGGTCTATCTTTAATTAATGCAGCTATAAATCCATAACTTGTCACATAATGTGCATTAATAATATCTGGATTTATCTCCTTAATCATTCTTTTAATTTCTTTTATTTTTTTAAGATAATTAATATTACCCCCAGATGAGTTTATATTAATATTCTCACCCAAATAAGTTACATTTACACCTTCAATCCTATAATTATTAAATGATATAACATAAACTTTATTTCCATTATCCCTAAAATATTCTATCCATCTTCTTATATGTATACTACCAATATCACCTAAAAAGCAAATTTTCATTTTGTTCTCTCCTTAATGATTCCTTAACATTTACTTATTATATCACAATTTTAATAAATAATAAATATTAACCTATTCTTTATAAACTCTCATCAAAGTTATCTAAATATTCATAAAATAGCTACTAATTTTATTGCAATGTATTACATAAAAAAAACTATCCTTAAGGTTTTATCCCATAAAGATAGCTTTTGATCGCTAATTTTTCAAATAATCATCAACTGTATTTGCAATAGCCCTTCCCATTGTAATTTGAGTACTCTCATCAGCTAATTTCTTAGCCTCAATTTCATTAGTTAAAAATCCACATTCTATTAAAATTGCTGGCATTATAGTATTTCTGCATACATATAAATTTTGATCCTTAGCACCTCTATTATTAAATCCAATACTTCTAGATAATTCATTAGCTACTAAAGTTGCTAATTTTTTACTTTGAGCCAATCTCAAAGCACTATTTGTTGTTGGATTTGGTAATCCTGATGAGATTACTTGATTTAATATTGAACTATCTATAGAATTACTAGAATATAACACTTCTGTTCCTCTTGCTGCTGCCGTTGCTGCATTATTATGTATACTAATATATAAGTCTGCATTACTATTATTTGCAAACATAGGTCTATCCTGAAAGTTGTATCCATTTGTCTCAGTAGTTCTAGTCATAAGCACATAGTACCCCTTATTAGTTAATTCATTATATAATTTCAAGGCAATACTTAAATTAAGCACTGATTCCCTATAATTTATGCCACTAAATTGAGCTTGGGCACCTGGATCAAATTTTCCATCATCAAGTCCATGACCTGGATCTATCACAATTGTTAAATCCTTTTTGGTTGAGTATAAAAATTCACTCTTTGCATCATCATATCCTGAATTGCTTAGTTTATGTTTTACTTCAACTTGATAAACATATGGTCCCTTATATTTAGGCATATATGTAATTGTTGATGTTGTACTGAAATCACTTACTAATCTCCAATCACCATTTTCTCTAATCCAAAATCTAAATAAGGCATTTGAATCATCACTAGATTTTGCTTTTAAAATCATATTTCTTCCACTATTGATATATCCAGATACATCTACACTTTCTAATACTATTCTTTCTACAGAAATTGGATATATCTTAGACCATGCATCATCATATGTGCTTGTATTGCTATATTTACTTTTAACATCTATCTGTACTACAAAATCCCCACCATATTGTGGTGTATATGTAACACTACTTTTACTACTATAATCACTTATATTCTTCCATATCCCATTATCCCTTACCCATATCCTATATAGTGAATCCTCTGATGGTGTTGCTGTTGCTGATATGGTTATTGGCTTTCCTACCTTCATTTCTCCTGTTACACTTTTTTTTGTTATTTTTGCCTTATCTGTACTTATTGGATATATTGCTGACCACGCATCATCATATGTGCTTGTATTGCTATATTTACTTTTAACATCTATCTGTACTA